>NZ_JBFRDR010000007.1:0-245083 GCF_052113885.1 Lysobacter sp. TAB13
GCCTGGACCGGCGCGGCGCCGACGGCGGCCGCCGATGCGGCCGCGGGCGTGGCGACGGCGGTCTGCGCCGAGGCGGGCGCGGCCCGCTCGGACGAAGACGAAACCGCCGCGGAATCCAGCTCCCACTTCGGGCACCCGGCCAGCGCCAGCACGCCCATCAACAAGGCCGCGCGCGTCAGCAGCGGGCGCATGCCCGGTCCTCGCTCGCGCAGTGATACATCGATGATTCTTCTCACAGCGGTTCTCCCATCGCGACAATCGCGGCGGCCATGGTGCACGCGCACTGCGGCGCAAGTTGCAAGCAACTTTCGGAACCGCGGCCGCTCATGCAGTTTCGATAAATTTCGCTGAGCGAGTGTGTTCCTTGGCGATTTTGGTCACGGTTCCAGGCCGGTTTCTTCCTCCGCGCGCTCGCCGCCCGGTCAGCCGGCGCGGACGTGGAAGCGCCCTGGGCGCGCCTGTCAACGTACTTACCGGCGACATCGGCCTGCTCTATGCTTCCGCCCCACCCCAAAGGAGCGAGCATCGTGGATCTGGAAACGATTGGAGCGGTTTTTCAAACCGACGACGTGCAGGAAGTCAACAAGCGCCTGGAAGACAGCTGGGTGATCATCGCGATCGCCACCGGCACCCGCGCCGACGGCCAACCGTGGATCCTGTACTCGCTGGGCGAGCAGTACGAGGACGAAGAAGACGAAGAGGATGAAGAAGAGGGCGACGAGGAAGAGGAAGAAGATTCCGAGTAAGCCCGGCGCAGATCGCGCTTCGAACTTCGTTTGAGCGCCGTGGAGGGGCCGAATGCCCTCCGCGGTCGCGCGCATCCTCAGGCGCCGGTCCGCCCCAGGCCCCAGCGTAAGCCGAGCCAGCCTTGCAGCGGCAGGCTCAGCACCAGGCCGGCATTGAACCAGCGCGGGAAGTCGCCGCCCAGTTGCACCACCGCGTAGACGGTGGCGAGCCCTATCAAGCCCAGGCACGCCAACGCATGCCCGCGCGCGGCCGCCGAGGCGCAGCGCGCCGCCGTCGTAATCGCGGCGATGCCGCCGGCGATCGTCCAGGCCAGATCCCAGCCCAGGCGCGCATTGCCGCCCGGCGCGAGTCCCAGCCAACGCGCGACCTCGCCGCCGGCCAGATTGACCAGCACCAGTGCGGCGGCCGCCGCGGCCATCGCCAGCAGCGTGCGCAGGATCAGGCGCATGGGGGTTCGCGGGACACAGTCGGTTTCATAAGAGCTTGTTCGAAGTCTGTGCTGCGGGTGTGGGGTGTCTGCGCTTTTGATCGTGATTCCCGCGAACGCGGGCTCTGCTTTGCTTCGGCGTAGCCGAATATCCAGCGGCTTCAAACGTTCTCGCACGAAAGACACTGGATGTTCGGCTACGCCGAAGTAAAGCAGAGCCCGCGTCCGCGGGAATGACGGGCCTTTGAAAGTCTCGCGGCCGCTCGTTCGTGTTTTCCATCGCAGCCGTCGCGGCAAGGCCGACAAGCGCCGTGGCTTGCGATGTCCTGCCGGGCCACGACGCCGATAGTATCGTCCCAGGCTCGACACAGCCGCCTGCGTTCGCACCTGCGAACCCCGCTTTCGTCGCCCGCACGCCGGCTTCGTCGCGCGCGCATTGCGGCCGCACACGGCTCAGCGGTATCCGTTGTGTACGCAGTTCTTCAAGCGCGACCTCCATGGGCGCTGCGCCACCTGCATCGTCGCCGGCTGTCGCCGCCGGCATGCGGGGCGGATGCGCTCGCCTCGAATTCGCGGCCGACTCGCTACGCCTACCGGGACAGTCCAATGCACAGAAGATTCGTACTCGCGCTCGCCGCGACGCTGTTGGGGATGCAGGCGCAGGCCGCGCCGTCGTCGATGTCCGATCGGCGCATCGTGGAAGATATCGCCAGCGATGCTGGCATTACGCCATGTCAGGTACGGCAAGCGCTGGCCGAGCAGTTCCCCATCGCCGCGGAGCAATACGTCATGCATCCGTCCACGCGCGGACGCATCGCCCGCTTGGTCCGGGAACACCACGACGCGCAGCACGCCGAGGCAGCCGCCGGTTCGCCGCGGCCGGACAGTTGCGCCGGGCACGATGCAGCGCCGGATACGATCGATCGCAGCCGCGGCGATTCCCGCAGCCACTAGCAGCGCGGCGATACAGGACGATCACGCTGGATTCGGCGAACCCAGCGTGATCACAACCTGCCGCCTCAGGGCGCGGGAATCGGATCCAGCGGATTGCCCGGCGCGATGTTCGCGCAGTTCTGCGGCGCCGTGCGACCGGCGAAGCGATCGTTGACCCATACCAGCGTCTCGGGAATCCACACCGCGGCGGCGCCGACATGGCTGAGCAGTTCGCTCTGGCCGTACTGCACCTTGACGCCGCGCGAACAGTAGTCGCGAGCCAGCGTGCGCACGTCGCCGGCGATCATGACGCCGTCGCCGCGGCCGATGCCCGGCTTGTTGCCGAGGGTTCCCTCGAGTTCGCCGCCGGCGCCCTGGCGGATCAGCAACGGCGCCGACGGCGTGCCGCCCGTGCCCATGATCAAGTCGTTCGCCAACTCCACGAACACCGGAATGCGCTCGGGCGTGGCGTATTCGGGCTTGGCGATCGAGGCCCAGGTCAGTCCCGGGTATTGCGCCAGCACGTTGATGATCGACGCCTTCTTCAAGCGCTCGCTGAGCTGTTTGCCGTAGTCGTTGAGGTAGGGCGTCAGATCGACCTGGAACGAACGCGACACGCCGACGATGGCCATCGGCATGATCCCCGCCCACACCGCGCTGCCATCGACGTAATGCAGGTTGTGCGCCGGATGCACCAGTACCCCGCCCATCGACGAGCCGACGATGCGCCGGTCGATGTCGGGCGCGTAGGACGGCGCCAGTTCGGCCGCCCACTCGGTGGCGATCGCACCGCCCGAGTAACCGACCAGCGCGACCTTGGTGTCGCCGGCCAGGCCGACCGCGGGCGAATTGAAGGTGGCGCGCACCGAGTCCAGCGTGTTCATGCCGTACTCGCGCCCGGCGGCGAAATTCGCGCGCTGGCCCTGAGTGTCGGAGATCACGATGCTGTAGCCCTGCGACAGGAACGGCGCGATCAGCGCCGTCTCGACATTCGGAATCAACCCGCCCAGGGTCAGCCCGCCGGAGATCGCATACGACGGCTCATCGTCGGGATTAAGCGAGTCGTAGAAGGACTGGTACGAGATCAGTTTCTGCCGGCCGAGCGCGAACACCGGCTGGATCACCGAGGTGACGTTGACGGTCGGCTGGCCGAGTTGTCCGGTCGAGCGATACAACAGCTGCGTGGTCTTGATCGGCAGCGCGAAGCCGACCACGTGATACGGAACGGTGCGCGTCTTCAGCACCGTGCCGGGGGCGATGTTTTCCAGCGGCGTGTCGCCGGTGTACTGATAGAACGGATCGTCGCCCGGCGCTAGCCTGGCTTGCGCCGAACCGGCCGCGCCCGCGATCGCCAGCGATGCAGCCATCAGCGCGGCGCGGCGGCGGCTGGTGTGTTTCGTCTCGGACATTTCGTGCTCCCGGATTGGGGGTATCGACAGGACGCCGCACCGGCATCGGCGCGGACGGTAACAAGGCGACGGTCGCCAGCGCGCGCCGTTCGATCAAGCCGCGATGCACCATGCAGATGAACATGTCTTCGAACGTTCAGCTGCGCGGCAGCGCGATTGCGGCGTCGGCGATCGCGGTGATTGCGATGGCTCTTAAGTACAGACGCGGCCGATCGTAAAACCCGAACGCGCGAGGCTGCCGCGGACGCGGAAAGAACCGAATTTCGATTCAGGCAATTCAGCGCGCTCGAACGAAGCGCATTGCCATCGCCGCCTCGCTACGGCGATGCGGACGAATACAGCGCTTTGAACCCCTCGCGCCACGAACGGATCTCGGGTTCCCAACCCAACTCGCGCCTGGCCTTCGCGTTGGACGCGCCGCGCTGCTCGTTCATGATGTAGACCAGCATGTCGCCGAGCGCGCGCCGCGCATCGCTTACCGGCAGATGCGCCGGCGGCGGCGCTTGCAGAAGCTCGGCGACGACCGGCAGCCATTCGCTCAGGCGCGCGGGCTCATCGTCCACGATGTTGTAGATGCCGGGCGCAGCGCCGGTCAGCGCTTGCATCGTCGCTCGCGCGGCGTCGCGCAAGTGAATGAAGGAGTAGGTTCCTGCGCCCTCGCCGACGATGGGCGCGCGGCCTTTGCGCACCGAACGCGGGATCGAGTTGGCGGGGTCGTAATTGGTGCCGGGCCCATAGAACCAGCCGTAACGCAGCACCACGCCCTCGATGCCGTCGGTGTTCAGCGTCATCCGTTCCATTTTTTCGACAGCCTGCACCAGCGGCCGGACGGCCTCGGGTGCGTCGAGGTACAAGGGCGTACTTTCGTCGCTGAGGCCTTCTCCGTGCGGCGAGCAGACAAAAGAGATGCTTTGCGTGATCAAGCGCGCCGCCCCGGCCGCGCGCGCGGCTTCGACAAGATTGCGCGTGCCTTCGCTGCGAACGCGGTTAGTCTGCACGAGCGGATCGGCCTGGGTTTCGCCGAAGGCCGTCAACTGGTGGATCACGATCCGCGGCTTGACCTGTGTCACCACGTCGATGAGTTTCGCCGCATCGAACACGTCCGCGATCACCGCCTCGGCGCCCATCGCCCGCAACGCCGACGCGTTGTCCGGCGAACGCGTCATAGCGGTGACGCGATGCCCTTGCGCCACCAGCATCGGCACCAGGCAACGTCCGATCGCGCCCGAACCGCCGGCGATAAATACCTCCATCGAAGCCATCTCCCGTTTGATCGCGCAAAGCGAAGCCGGCACCGGCGCATGTTCGGCCTGTGCGCAATCGGCCGTCAACCGGCGCGGGCCACGGATCGCGCCGCGCGGCTGCGTAGAATGACGGCCCCGCGGCGCTCGCCCGCGTCGCCGAGTCGGTACGCATGCTTTCCATCGCGCTTACACGCCGCAGGTTGTGGCTGCTGTTGTTTGTCTCCGCCAATGCGCTCGCGTCCGACGCGGCGCCGGACACCGAGCAGGCGAATGCGGCTTACCGCCGCGCCCTGGATGCGCAAAGGCGCGAGCAGGCCGGCACGACCTCGCCGCTGATGCGCAGCATGCTCGATTCGATGAAGATCGCCGCCGTGCAGGGCTGCCAGCGGGTCGATGCGGAGCAGACCGCCTGCATCGTCAAACTCGACGCGCCGATGCGCGACGGCTATCAGGCCTATCGCTTCCGCGCCGACGGCAAGGACTGGCGGATCGTGCAGGACGCCGACACCCCGGCGCCGCAGCCGACATTGGCGCGGGCACAGGAACTGGTACGCGGGCATTTGAACGGACTGGCCGCGCGCAACCCCGACCGCAAAAAGGCCGAGGAATTTCGCCGCTTCGCCGCCGGCCTGAGCATGACCGCGCTGAATTCGTGTCAGCTCGACCGCGACAGCGGCGCGGTGGAATGCGATGGGCAGTGGGACAGCGCCAGCGAGGGCAAGGGCGGAAAGCCCTTACGCTTCGGCCTGAACGCCGCGGACTGGTCGCTGCTGGCGGATTGACGGCGCCGGCCCCGCAAAGCCGCGATGCCGGCGCGAATCAGAACCGCTCGCCGACCGGCAGGTAGCGCCACTGTCCGACCGGCATCTTGCTCAGCGAGATCCGGCCGATGCGCAGACGCTTGCTCGACACCACCTGCAGGCCGACCTGGGCGCACATATGCCGCAATTGCCCGCCCTGCGGGTTCTTGATCGCGAAACGCAGGCGGGTTTCGTTCTGCCAGCTGACCTTGCACGGCGCCAGCGGGCGGCCGCGGTATTCCAGGCCGTGGGCGAGGCGCTTGAGGCCGTAAGGCCCCAGCTCGCCACTGACCTCGACCACGAATTCCTGCTCGATCTGCGCGTAATCCTCGGTCAGGCGGCGCCAGATGCGGCCGTCCTGGCTCAGCACGACCAGGCCGGAGGCCTCCGCGTCGATCGGCATCAGCGGGGTCAGGCGGTGGAAATGGCGCTTGAGCAGGCGCACTCCGGAGACATCGCCCTCGGCACGGGCGGCCGGCACGACCAGGCCGGGAATGTCCATGAAATCCACGCCGGCCGGCTTGTGCAGCAGCACGGTGGCCGGTTCCGCCGGCTCCAGCCGCGCCTGCGGGTCCAGTTCGACCTGCTCGGTGGAGACCGGCGCCTGCGGCTCTTCCACCACCTCGCCGTCCACCCGGACCCAGCCGCCCTCGATGTACTGCTGGGCTTGCGCGCGCGAACAGCCCGCCAGTTCTGCGACGCGTTTATCTAGACGGAGAGGCTCGGACATGGAAAAAGTCGGCGGGAAAGGCGCTAAGTGTAAAGATATGCGGGTGCCCGGCGGTAAATCCCCCGCCGCTGGACCGATTTCATTCATTAGGACTAGATGAAGACTCCCACAGGCTTGCAGGCGCTGATCGACGACGGCGTCATCGATGAAGTGATGCGCCCGCTCAAAAGCGGCAAAGAGGCGGCGGTGTACGTGGTGCGCTGCGGCGAAGAGGTGCGCTGCGCCAAGGTCTACAAGGACATGGCCCAGCGCAGCTTCCAGCAGCGCGTGCAGTACCAGGAAGGGCGCAAGGTGCGCGGCAGCCGCGAGGCGCGCGCGATCGGCAAGGCCACCAAGTACGGACGCAAGCAGCAGGAAACCGCCTGGAAGAACACCGAGGTGGACGCGCTGTACCAGTTGCGCGAGGCCGGCGTGCGCGTGCCCGAGCCCTTCGGCTATTTCCACGGCGTGCTGGTGATGGAACTGGTGACCGACGCCGACGGCCATTCCGCGCCGCGCCTGGGCGAGGTCGAACTGGCGCCGGATCAGGCGCGCGGCTTCCACCGCTTCCTGGTGAGGCAGGTGGTGAAGATGCTGTGCGTCGGGCTGATCCACGGCGATCTGTCCGAATACAACGTGCTGGTCGCGCCCGACGGCCCGGTCATCATCGACTTCCCGCAAGTCGTCAGCGCCGCCGGCAACAACGCCGCGCGCACGATGCTGTTGCGCGACGTCAACAACCTAACCGCCAGCCTGGGCGCCTGGGCGCCGGAGCTGCTCGACACCTGGTACGCGGAGGAGATGTGGGCCTTGTTCGAGGCCGGCGATCTGCATCCGGACAGCGAACTCACCGGGACCTTCGTCCACGATGAGTCGGTGGTCGATCTCGACAGCGTGCGCCATGCGATCAACGACGCGCGCGAAGAAGCTTTGATCCGCCAGCAGGGGCGCGAAGCCGCGGCGGCCGAGGACTGACGCGAGCCCGCATGGCGACGGCCATGCGGGCTCGTTCCGCGGCGGCGCGACCGGCTTGCGCGCCGCCGCTTTCAACGCATCAGCGGTCCTTGAGGAAATCGCGGATCAACCCGGCGATCTGCGGCCCGTGGGTTTCCAGCGCGAAATGGCCGGTGTCGAGCAGATGCACCTGCGCATCGGGATTGTCGCGACGGTAGGGCTCCGCGCCGGCGGCCAGGAAGATCTGATCGTTCTTGCCCCAGATCACCAGGGTCGGCGGGCGATGCTTGCGAAAGTAGGCATGCCACTGCGGATACTTGCTCAGGTTGTGCTGGTAATCGAAGAACAGCGCCAGCTGGATGTCCTTGTTGCCGGGGCGCTCCAGATAGGCCTGATCCAGCGCATACGCATCCGGGCTGACCAGACTCGGGTCGCGCACGCCGTCCAGGTACTGCCAGCGCGTGGCCTCCGCCGACAAGCCGGCCTTCAACAGCAGTTCGCGATTGGCGGCGCTGTTGTCCTTCCAATAGGCCTTGATCGGGTCCCAGAACTTGCCGATGCCTTCCTCGTAGGCGTTGCCGTTCTGCACGACCAGCGCGCTCACGCGTTCGGGATGCGCGCTGGCCAGACGGAAGCCCACCGGCGCGCCGTAGTCCATCAGGTACAGCGCATAGCGCTTGAGCCCCAGTTGCCGGGTGAAGCCGTCCATCAACGCGGCGTAGTGGTCGAAGCTGTATTCGAATTTATCCAGTGGCGGCGCCGCGCTCTGGCCGAAGCCGGGATAGTCCGGGGCGATGACGCGATAGCGGTCGGCCAAGCGCGGCATCAGGTCGCGATACATGTGGCTCGAACTCGGGAATCCGTGCAGCAGCAACAACACCGGCGCATCGCTCGGGCCGGCTTCGCGATAGGCGATCTCCACGCCATCGACGACGGCTTTCCGATAGTGGACGACGCTGGCCTGATCCAGCTGCGCGGCGAGAGCGGGGGTTTCGGCTTGCTGCGCCGAGGCGAGGCCGGGCAGCGCCAGGGCGATAGCGATCACGAGTACGGACGCGGCGGCACGGCGCAGGCGCGAGGCGGGACGCAGCACAGGGGACGGGGCGGACATGGCAGGATTCCTTGAGTGAATTATGAACCGAACGATCGGTACAATAGGCTCGGGTATGATTCCCGTCAACTACGGCATCGCAGCCAATTTCGACACTTCATTGTTCCGCCGGCGGCCCCGCCGGCCGCCACCACTAAACCGAACGGTACAGACAGGTCCGCCTATGCCCGCCCCTCAATTCACGCGCGAAACCGTGGTCGACCGCCTGCTCGGCGCCTTCCGCCGATACGGCTACGACGCCGCCTCGCTGGGCCAGTTGTCCGGCGCCACCGGCCTGGGCCGCTCCAGCCTCTACCACTACTTTCCCGGCGGGAAGGAAGACATGGCGCGCGCCGTCTTCGATCACGTCGATGATTGGGCGCGCGATGCGATCTTCGCGCCGATCCACGCCTCCGGCCCGCCCGAGCAGCGGCTGCGGCAAGTGATCGGCGTGCTCGACGAGTTCTACGACGGCGGCGCGAAAGCCTGCTTCTTCGGCAATCTGGTCGTAGGCGACGCCGGCGTGGTGTTCAAGGACCGGCTGGGCGCATCGCTGCGCAAACTGATCGAAGGGTTCGCGCGGCTGGCGAAGGAAAAAGGCGTGTCCGAGCGCGAAGCGCAGCAGCGCGGCGAAGACGCGGTGGTGCGCATCCAGGGCGCGCTGATCGTCTCCCGCGGTCTGGGCGATCCGGCGCCGTTCCGGCGTGTGCTCAAGCGGCTGCCGAACGATCTGCTGGGCTGAGGTTTGCCGCGGCGGTCAACGCCGCATCGGCGCCGACAACGCCAGCAAGCGACCGGCGGCCTCCAGCACCATGCCGCGCGCTTCGCCGGCGCGCATGACCAGGTAATGCGAGAACGGATTGGCGATGGCCGTCTTCGATACGCGCACCAACGCTGCGGATTCCATCGCCTCCTGCGCCAGCGGCGTGCGCAGCAGCGCGATTCCGAGTCCCGCCTTCGCCGCCGCGAGCACCAGGTCGTAATCCTCGAAGCGCCGATCCGCGGCCTTGCTGCGAAAAGCGGCGCCCTGGCTTTTCAGCCACGCCTTCCACTGGCTGGTATCGGAGTCGTGCAACAGCGGCGCCTCGGCCAGACGGCTCGCCGGCGCGTGACCTCCCCACTCGCCGGCCAGTTCCGGCGAGGCCACCGGAATCAGTTGCTCCTTGAACAGCAGCTGTGAGGAAACATCACGCCACTGGCCTTTGCCGTAGCGCACCGCCAGATCCACTTCGCCGCCGGCCAGATCGGCCAGGCGGTGTTCGATGATCAATTCGACCCGGCGCTGCGCGGGGAAATCCTGCAGCGCGCGCATCCTCGGCAACAGCCACAGGCGCGCGAACGAGGGCACCAGGCTGAGCCGGATCACCGGCAATTCGCGGCGCGGACGCCAGCGGTCGGCGGACTCGCTGATCGAGCTCAACGCCTGCTCCACCTGGGCGATGAAGCGCTGCCCGGCCGGAGTCACTCGCACGCCGCGGCCGTGACGCTCGAACACCGCCGTGCCCAGCCAGTGCTCGACCGCGTGCACGCGCCGGCTCACCGCACCGTGGGTCAACCCGAGGCGCTCGGCAGCCGCGGTGAACGAGCCGGTGGCGGCCGCGGCGATGACGGCGTTGAGGCCTTCCAGCGGCGGCAGCGGCTTCGAGCTGTGCATGTGCCGCACAGCTCATCACCGATCGTCGCGCTATGTCAACCGCGGCGGCGTCGCTTCAATAGGCTCCTGCCCACTGAAGCCGCAGGCCATGCGCTCAACACCGCCGCTGCATCGAAGCACACCCACGCGAGTCGGTTCGACCTTGCTGACTTCGCTGGGCCTGGCCTGCGGCGCGCATGCGCAGGAAGGCCCCACGCACAAGGCCGGCGACGCGTTCGGCCATCGCATCGGCCAGGAAAGCATCGGCCTGTATTCCGAATCGTTGGTGCGCGGATTCAATCTGCAGGAGTCGGGCAACTACCGGCTTGAGGACGCCTACTTCGTGCGCGCCGCCAATCCTTCCGACGCGGTGGTCGAAGCCGTGCGCGTGCGCGTCGGCTCGCAGGCCCTGGACCTGGATTTCCCGGCGCCGTCCGGGCTGGTCGATTACCGCTTGATCGCCGGCGACCGGGAACGCAGCAAGCTCGAACTCGGCTTCCAGCACCTGAGCGACAACAACCCGCGGCCGTATCTGCGCGCACACGTCGCGCGCCGATCGAACGATGGAAACCTGTCGTTGGCCGCGGGCTTCATCGGTTCGCACAGCGCGCGCTACATCTTCGGCAACGAGGCCGAGTACTACGGCATCGGCCTGGTGCCGCGCGCGCGCCTGGGCGAGCGCTGGCAAATCACCGGCGTGCTGACCCGTTACCAACACCAGTACCAGGCCGATGTGGGATTCACCCCCGCCGGCACGCAGGCGCTGCCCAGGCCCGAGCGGCTACGTTACCTGGGCCAGCCGTGGTCGCGTTACGACACGCGCAACAGCACCTACGGTTTGATCGCCGCCACGATCGCGCGCGACAACGCCTGGGACTACCGCTGGTCGAGCTTGTACTCCGGAGTCAATCGCCCGCGTTCGGACTTCAACCTGTTCGACGCCGTGCAACCCGACGGCCGCGCCGAAGCGGCGACCGTGGTCGCGCGCGGTCGCAGGATCGAAGCCTGGGGCCACGAAGCCGTCGCCAGTTACGACTGGACCGGCGCGCGTCAGCGTCACGAACTCACCGGGCTGGCGCGGCTGCGCCGCTCCGACTACCGCAATCCGCACGTGGATTATGTGCGGATCGGGCCGGTGTCGATCCTGGAAGGCACCACGCGTATCGACGGCCCCGGCGCGGTGAGGGGCGCGCCCTACTCCACCGCCGCGATCGATCAGTACGAATTCGGCCTGGGATGGCAGTACCAGCATCAGGACGGCTTCGCCCTCAACCTCGGCGCGCGCCGCGCCCACATCGAACAACGCTCGCATCCGCTGACGAGCCCGAAGCATTCGCGCGCCTCGGCCGCGTGGCTGCACAACGCCGCGCTGGTGGTTCCCTTCGGCCGGCGCACGACGATGTTCGCCGCGACCGCGCGCGGCATCGAAGAAGGCGTGAGCGCGCCGGAAAACGCGGCCAATGCCTATGAAGTGCTGCGGCCGATCCTCGCCCGCCAGCACGAACTGGGCGTCAAATGGCAGGCGCGGCCGGATCTGGCGCTGCTGGCGACGGCGTTCGAAATCGAAAAGCCCTCGCCCGGGTTCGACAACAACGCCGTCTATCGCTACCTCACCGAGGTTTCGCATCGCGGCATCGAACTGTCGCTGGCCGGCGACCTCGGCGAACGCTTGAGCGTCGTCGCCGGCATCACCCAGATGCAACTGCGTCTGCGCGGCGAACCGGTCGCGGACGGGTCGATGGGCAAGCGTCCGCTCGGGCGCTCGGCGCGGCAGGCGCTGCTCAACCTCAACTACCGTCTCGCCAGCGTGCCGGGGCTGTCGATCGACGCCGACGCCAACTACTACGGCCCGCGTCCGGCCGATGCGCTCAATCGCTTCGACACGCCGGGCTATGCCGTGCTCAACCTGGGCGCGCGCTACCGCTTCGATTGGGCCGGCACGCCCGCGGCCGTGCGGCTGCGCATCAACAACGCGACCGACCGCTACGCCTGGATCGCCGGCACCAGCGGCATCCAGACCTACGAGCCCGAGCGCAGGATCATGCTGAGCCTGACCCTGGGCGATTAGTCGAAGCGCGGATCGTGACGCGCCGCCGCCGCGCTCTCGGCACGCGGTCGCAGAATCGGTTCAGCGCCGTTCGCCGGTCCGCGCTCATCACACCGAAATCGCAAACGCGGGTCCACGCTGGCCGCTGGTCCTGCCGGCAGACGCGCGATGCAACGCCAGACCCTCAGACTGAAACGCAACAACGGCACGCACGCCAATGCGGCGGCGCTGGCCGAACTGGCCGTGGTGGCGATGAACGGCGTGCCGGGCATTACCTCGGCGCGGGTCGATCGCCGCGAGTCGGATGATCTGGTGATGTCGTTCCTGTACGCCGGCCGCGGCGACGCCAGCGTGCCGAAGGAATACTTCGAACGCTACGGGCTGGTGCAATCGCTTTGACGCCGTGCTGATTAAAGCCGCGCCGTTCGCCTCCGGGAAACCCGCACATGGCCACCTATCTGGGGCTGCTCACGATCATGGCCGGCGTGTATCTGCTGCTGCACGGCCTGTATTCCCACGCCCATCGACGCGCCATCGGCGCGACGGCATCGCCACTGCGCCGCGCGCGACTATCCAATCGGATGTCGAGCAGCCTGATGTTCGGCGCCGCATGCGTGATCGGCGGCGTCTATCTGACGCTTTGACGTGCCATCGGACAGGCCTCGCCGCCACGATCGCAATCACCCGATCTTCACCTGATCCGAAGCGTCGCACGCCCGCGACCGCCTCGACGCGGCCGCGATGGAAAAAGGTGACGTGCGATGCGTTGGCGCCGGTTTCGGGCCGATATCCTGCACTCGCCACGTCCGCGTGATCTCGCTAGTCTGCGTCCATGCACACCGTGGCCCTGCTCGTTTCCGAGGCGGCTTGCGCATGCCGGGGCGATCCCCGGCACCGTGTACGGCCGTCACGCCGCCCGATCGCGTGACCTGTAGTCCGCACGTCTCCCTCGCCCCTGCGCAGGTGCCGCCATGACTCGTAAAAGTTCCGAACGTGGGCTTCGCTTCTGGCTGTTGTCGGCCTACGCCTGGGTGATCGCCCTGGTCGGCGCCGCGCTGGCTTATGAAGGCGCGCAACTGGTCGCCGCGGGCGGCTCTTGGTACTACGTGCTCGCCGGTGTGGCGGTATTGGCGTCCGGCGTGCTGATCGCGCTGCGCCGGCGCGCCGGATTTTGGCTGTTCGGCGCGACCTCGGCCGCCACCATCGCCTGGGCCTTGTGGGAAGTCGGCCTGGACGGCTGGGCGCTGATTCCGCGCCTGGCCTGGATTTCGGTGCTGGGCCTGGTGTTGCTGCCGCTGTGGGTGGCGGCGAAACGCTGGAAGCTGCCGCCGTCGGGCTTCGGCTACGCCCTGGTCAGCGCGGTGCTGCCGCTGGCGGGCGCGGCGCTGGTCTTCGGGCCGCTGCTGTATCCGTCCACGATCGAGCTGGCCGCGCCGTCCGCGCAGGCCAACCCCGCGCCTTTCAGCCGCGCCGTGGTCAACAGCCCGGACGGCAACGTCGCCGCCAATCACGACGCCGGCAACTGGACCGCCTATGCCGGCTCCAACTTGTCCAATCACTACACGCCCGGCGATCAGATCACTCCGGACAACGCGAAAAACCTGAAGCTGGCCTGGGAGTTCCACACCGGCGACTTGAAACCGGC
The DNA here is from genome assembly GCF_052113885.1 of Lysobacter sp. TAB13. NCBI lineage: Bacteria > Pseudomonadati > Pseudomonadota > Gammaproteobacteria > Lysobacterales > Lysobacteraceae > Lysobacter > Lysobacter sp. TAB13. The sequence continues at coordinate 13,639 of NZ_JBFRDR010000007.1, forward strand.
CGGCTCCAACCTGGGCTATGCCTTCCAGAACACGCCGCTCAAGGTCGGCGACTTGCTTTACATCTGCACGCCGACGCAGAAAGTCATCGCGGTGGACGCCGCTACCGGTCAGGAGCGTTGGCGCTTCGATCCCAAGACCAACCCGAAGGCGATGGCCGGCGTCGCCGCCACCACCTGCCGTGGCGTGTCGTACTACCAGGCCCCGCCGGGCACCGCCGAATGCCCCACGCGCATCTTCTGGCCGATGGTCGATGGCCGCCTCGGCGCGCTCGACGCGCAGACCGGCAAGCTGTGCACCGGCTTCGGCCAGCAGGGCTTCGTCGATCTCAACGCCGGCACCGGCAACACCAAGCCCGGCTTCGTCGGCCCGACCTCGCCGCCGGTGGTGATGCGCGGTGTGGTCATCCAACCCACCGGGCAAGTGCGCGACGGCCAGGAACGCGACGCGCCCTCGGGCGTGGTGCGCGCCTTCGATGCGATCAGCGGACAACTGCGCTGGGCCTGGGACCTGGGCAATCCGGCGATCACCGCCGAACCGCCGCCGGGCCGGACCTATACGCGCTCCACGCCGAACGTGTGGACGCTGATGGCGGCCGACGACGAACTGGGTCTGGTCTATCTGCCGACCGGCAACGCCTCGGGCGATTTCTTCGGCAAGCAGCGCACCCCGCAGGAAGAGGAATACACCGCGACCCTGGTCGCCGTGGACGCGCTCAGCGGCAAGGAGCGCTGGCACTTTCGCACCATCAATCACGATCTGTGGGATTACGACCTGGGCCCGCAACCGAATCTGGTCGATTGGCCGATGGCCGACGGCTCGGTGCGGCCGGCGGTGATCCAGGCGACCAAGTCCGGGCAGGTGTTCGTGCTCGATCGCGCCACCGGCGCGCCGATCATGCCGGTCCAGCAGATCCCGGTTCCGCAGGGCACCGATCACGGCGACTGGACCGCCAAGACCCAGCCGGTGTCGCCGGGCATGCCCAACACCGTCGGCGCGCCCAGCAAGACCTATGAAACGCTGAAGGAATCCGACGCCTGGGGCATCACCCCGTTCGACCAACTGGCCTGCCGCATCCAGTTCAAGAAGCTGCGCTACGAAGGCATGTTTACCCCGCCGAGCCTGCAGGGTTCGCTGTCGTACACCGGCAATCACGGCGGCATCAACTGGGGCGGCGTCGCGGTCGATCTGCGCCGCGGCATCATGGTGATGAACAGCAATCGCCTGCCCTACACCGAGAACGTCTACCCGCGTGAGGAAATGAACAAACTCGGCGTGGTGTCGGTGTTCAACGGCAAGAGCAAGACGCCCGGCTACATGGCGCAGGAAGGCCTGGCCTACGGCGCGCGCAAGGAACCGTGGATGTCGCCGCTCAACACCCCGTGCGTGGCGCCGCCGTGGGGCTACATCTCCGGCGTCGATCTGCGGACGCAGGAAGTGATCTGGCGCCGGCCGCTCGGCACCGGTTACGACCAGGGGCCGATGGGGATTCCCTCGTACATGAAGTTCGAACTCGGCACGCCGAACAACAGCGGCTCGCTGGCCACCGCGGGCGGCGTGACCTTCGTCGGCGCCTCGCTGGACAACTTCATGCGCGGCTTCGACACCCGCACCGGCGCGCTGCTATGGGAAACCCGCGTGCCCGCCGGACCACAGGCCGCGCCGATGAGCTACACCATCGACGGCAAGCAATACATCGTCGCCGCGGTCGGCGGCCACGACCGCATGGAAACCAAGCCGGGCGACAGCGTGATTGCGTGGACGTTGCCGGATGAGGCGGGCAAGGCGAAATAAAAAGGCGCGGCCGAAATCGTTCGGCCGCGCCGGTCTTGTTTCAGCGGCATGCTTGGGCACCGCAGCGATGGTCTCGGCGCCTCAGCTTATGAACGCACGCACATACTCGTTGTAAGCATCGCCCAGCGGCAGATCGAGGTCGCGCGTCAGGCGCCGCCGCTGCGCGGTTACGTCTTCGCCGGTCTTCGGGTTGACGGCGGGTATCTGGTAATCCTCCCAGAACACCGCCACACCGCGCTTTTGCCACGACGGCAGATCGTTGAAGTTGATTCCGTGCTGGAACAGCAGCTCGTTCTTGCCGGCGGTGGACAGGCCGAGCAAGGCCGCGCTGGCGGTTTGCGCCGATTCCCCGCGCTTGCGCAGCAGCCAATAGCAGTGCGCGCTGAGGGCGTTGCGATGCGCGTCTTCATGGCGCCAGCGGAAGTAATCCATCACGCTGGCCTGCGACGGCAACTGGCACACGCGCGCATCGAAACTGGCCAGCCCGCCCAATCCCAGCGAAAACTTGGCGCTGGCCTCACCGGCCAGCACCGAGATCAACTTGCGGGTCTTGCGGCCGAAGGTGGTATCGTCCTGACGCAGCAACAATGAGATCTCATCGCTTTGCGCGTAGCCGTACACAGCGCCGATCCCGCATTCCATCAGGTGGGTGACGGTGTCCAGCATGAGATCGCGGAAACGCGGATCGAACGGCGCCTCGAACGGCCAGGTCTGCTTGGTCAGCCGGGTGAAGTTCTTTCCGTCCAGGCGCACCACGATGTGCAGGCCCGGAAGCACGCAGTGATCGTGCGCGGTTTCGTAGACGCGCATGCGCGCATCCAGGTCTTCAAACTTCATGCAGATACTCCGTTACCGTGCACGTGCTGCCGTGGGTGTCCACACGGTAGAGATGGTCGAAACCTTCCTCGGGCGAAGGGCGTTCGAACTTCTTCAATGTAGACAGGATCGCCACGTCCGGCACCCGCGCCTTGCCGCTGCGCTGCTCGTTACGCGAGCGCAAATCCTCCAACGGCAGTTCGAAACAGTAACCGACCACCGCGAAACCGTGAGCCCGGGCCAGAGAGATGTAGCCCGCGCGCTGCTCGCGGGTGGGATTGGTGTTGTCCACCACGAACCGCTGCTTCATCTGGAAGCAGGCATGCAGCAGCAGTTTCTCGCGATGCCGGGTCGCCAGCATGTCCAGATTGACCCGGACATGCGTGTCGAAAAATCGCTCCCGGTAGAACGTGGACTTCCCCGCGCCCTGTGCCCCCATGAACAACAGCATTTCCATGACTCGTACCGCGTATCCCTGTCGCCGGCCACCGAGGATACGAATCGCGTCGGCGCTGTACCAGCCCCGACGCGATCGAATCAACCGGCTATGCGTGTCATCGGCGCAAGCCAATCACACCGCGCCGCTGCGCTCTTCCGCCACCGGCAACGGCGCCAGCGGCGGTTCGTCGGCCGAAGTCACCCGCCCGACCCACCACGCCGAGCACAGTGCCAGCGCGGCGGCGATCCAGCCCACCGTGCCGTAGCCCACGATGTGGCCGCCGGCGTCGGTGCTGAGCATCAGGCCGCCCAGCCACGCGCCCAGGCCGGTGCCCAGCGACATCATCGCGCTGTTGGCGCTGAGGTAGGCGCCGCGCTGCGCGGCTTGCGGGACCGTGGTCTGCAGCGCCTGCAACGGCACCATGCGGCCGTTCATCGACACCATGAAGAACGGGAAGAACATCAGCATCGCGACGAAGCCGACCGCGGGCAGATGGGTGATCAACAACACCGGCAGCAACGACACCACCACCGCGATCCGGTACACCAGCTGCTTGCCGTAACGGTCGGCCAGGCGCCCGATCAGGCGCGAGGTGAAGAACGCCGCCACGCCGCCGGCCATGTACATCCACGACAGCTGCGCCGGGTCGATGCCGTGGTTGGCGACCAGCATCGGCGAGATGAAGGGGATCACCAGCATTTGCGAGGTGGTCAACATCAAGGTCAAAGCGAAGGCGTTGAGATGGCGCGAGCTTGAGAACAGCTTGAACAGATTCGGCAGCGCCTGGCTCAACGGCACCGGCAACCGCGACAGATGCTGATTGAGCGGCGGAACCAGACGCGAACCGCCGATCCACACCAGCACCGACAAGGCCACAAGCAGCCAGAACGGCGCCGACCAGTGGAAGTGCGCGCCCAGCAGCACGCCGGCCGGAACGCCGAGCACCGAGGCGATGGCGAAGGACGTCATCACCGTGCCGGTGGCGACGCCGCGTCGCTGCGCGGGCACCACGTCGGCGATGATCGCCATGATGATCGAACTGAGCACGCCGCCGCTGATGCCGGCGAACGCGCGCGAGGCCAGCAACAAGGCATAACTGTCGGCCAGCGCGCAGGCCAGGTTGGAGACCGCGAACAGCGCGTACATGGCCAGCAGCAGTTTGCGCCGGTCGAAGCGGTCGATGTAGGTGGCGGCGAGCAGGCCGGACAGGCCGGCGCAGATCGAATAGGCCGACACCGCGGCGGCGAACTGCGCCGGCGATACATGCAGCGCATGCATGATCTGCGGGCCCAGCGGCATCATCACCATGAAATCCATGATGAGGGTGAACTGGGTCAGCATGAGCAGCCACAACAGGCGCCGCTCTTGGGGAAGGGGTAACGAGTACATGGGGGTCCTTGCGGTCGGGGCGGCCGCGATCGTGGAGATTTCAGTCTTCGAAATGGTCGTGCACATCCTGCGCGCCGCGCTTCCAGTAACCCGAGGCGTGCAGGCGCGATTTGTCGATGCCGCGTTGGCTCAGCAGATGCTGGCGCACGGCGCGGATCGCGTTGGATTCGCCGGCGGCCCAGACATAGCCTTCGCCGCTGGGCAGCGGCAGTTCGCTCACCACGCGCAGCAATTCGTCGCCGTTCGCGGATGACGTGTTGCGATAGCACCACAGGATTTGCAAGGTCGCGGCGGTGGCGAAATCGATGCACGCGCTCGCATCGGCGACTTCCACCACCGCGATGGCGAGCGTCGTCGCCGGCAGCTCCTGCACTCGCCGCGCGATCGCCGGCAAGGCGGTGTCGTCGCCGATCAGCAGATGCCAGTCGAACCCGGGCGGAATCACGCGAGAGCCGCGCGGGCCGCCGATGCCGAGGTACTGCCCGACCTGCGCCTGCATCGCCCACGCCGTGGCCGGGCCGGCATCGTGCAGGGCGAACTCGATATCGAGTTCAAGCGCAGCCGGGTCGAAACGCCGCGGGGTGAAATCGCGCACCACCGGACGCGGCGCATCGGCGGCGTAGCTCAGGCCGTTGGCGCCCAGTTCCGGCAGCACCGGGCGATCCTGCCCGGGCGCGGGGAAAAATACTTTGACGTGATCGTCGAACGAAGCGGAGGCGAAGTCGCGCAGGTCCTCGCCGCTCAGAGTGACGCGGCGCAGATGCGGCGTCACCGCCGCCACCCGAGCCACGCGCAACAGGCGCAGTTTCAGCGGATGGCGGACGCGCACGACCGCCAGGTCGTCGGGTTGTTGCATGCAAAGGCCTTGTGTCGGCGTATGCCGGCTGGAGTGGGGAACCACGGGAGCGCGCGGACGCGGCGAAGGTCAGTCGTTGTCGCCTTCGATTTCGCGCGTCGCCCGCCGCAGGATTTCGGCGATCCGGCGCTGCTCGGCGGCGGGCACGTTTTCGTGGCGGAACAACGCGGTTTTCAAAGCGCGCCGGGCGTTGATCAACTCCGGCAGCCAGCCGTCTTCGCCGGGATCGTTCGGGTCTTCGCCGGCCAGCGCGCGCCGCACCGAATCCATCTTGCGGGCGATATGCGTCAACTTGGCGAACATCATATCGACGCGTTCGCGGTTGGCGGCCAGATGCGCGCGGCCCGGTTCGGCCAGCGCGTAACGCTTGCGGTTGCCTTCGACTTCGACGGTGACGTAACCCAGTTCTTCCAGGTAAGTCAGCGCCGGATACACCATGCCGGGGCTGGGGCTGTAGAAACCGTTCGAACGCGTTTCCAGCGCCTTGATCAATTCATAGCCGTGGCTGGGCTGGTCTTCCAGCAGGGCCAGCAGCAGCGATTGCAGATCGTCTGAGGTGAACTTGCGGCCGCGCGGGAAACCGTCGCCGCCGTCGAAGCCACCGGGGAAACCGCCGCCGCCCGGGCCCGGGCCGAAACCGCCCCGGCCACCGCGGCCACCGCCGCGGTGATGGCGGCCCGCGGCCTCCGAGAAGGCTTGGCAGGACGATCGGTCGAAGCGGGAAAATCCTTCAAAATCAAAGGGCCAACGTTGGCCATGGAGGAAATGACGAAACATGAGAGGAGTACCTTAACTATCAGAAGATAGGTCTTAAGATATATATCGTAAGATACGTCGTCAAGCGCCGGAACCGGTCGCGGGCGACCGTTCGTCGGCAGGTTCGGGCCCGGATCTTCGGACGGATCGCAGGCAGCAAAGGACGCCCTCGCGGACGATGGCGCACGCGCCGCCCGCCCACAGCCGCGAGCCACCGTTGCATTCGTTCAAAGCGCCGCGCGCGACGCCGCCGCGACTCAACCGGCCGGATCGGCCCACGGCGCTTTTTCGAACTTGCGCGCCAGATAGTCGATCAAGGCCTGCACCCGCTGCGGCCGCATGCGTCCGGGCGGGGTGACGATGTGCAGCGCGATCGGCGGCGGCGACCACTCCGGCATCGCCGCTTCCAGCTTGCCGCTGCGCAGTTCGCGCCAGACCAGGAATTCCGGCTGCAATGCCACGCCCAGCCCCGCCAACAGCGCCGGATTCAAGGCTTCGGCGTTGTTGACGCGCAGCGGCGCCGGCAGGCTGATCGAGAAATCGCCGTGACGCTTGTGAGTGAAACGCCAGGCATTGCCGAACCGCGAGTAGGTGTACAACAAGGCGCGATGCTCGGTGAGTTGGCGCGGATGCGTCGGCCGGCCATGGGTTTCGAAATACCCCGGCGAGCCCACCAGCACGATGCGCACGCCGCACAGGCGCCGCGCCAGCAGGCTCGAATCGGCCAGCGCCGAGATCCGCAGCGCCAGATCGTAGCCGCCGCCGACCAGATCGGTGACGCCGTCGTCGAACACGATTTCCAGGGCGATGTCCGGATAGCGGCGCATGAACTCGGGCAGCAGCGGCGACAGATGGGCGATGCCGAACGACATCGGCACGGCGATGCGCACCTGCCCGCTCGGGCTCTTGGCCTGCGCGGTGATTTCCGCTTCCACCGCCTCGCCCTCGGCGAGGATGCGGCTGGCGCGTTCGAGCGCGCCGCGGCCGCTTTCGGTCAGCGACATGCGCCGCGAGGTGCGATGGAACAGCACGGTCTTCAGGCGCGTTTCCAGCCGCGTCACCGCCTTGGACACGGTCGCCTGCGACAGCCCGAACTCGGCCGCGGTGCGGGCGAAGGAACCGGTCTCGGCGACTTTGGCGAAGATCGCCCAGGCTTCCAGGTCGGGCAGCTTGTTCATGTCTGTTTTGGAAACGATCGTTTTCGATTGGTTCGATTCTAAAGCCAGTCGCATCGGCCTATCGTGACCGCCAAGCGCAAACACAGGAGCACGGACATGATCGAACATCGCCCTTACCAAAGCCTCGGCGGCGCCAACCACGGCTGGCTCGACGCCAAGCACCACTTCTCGTTCTCCGGCTACCGCGACGATGCGCGCATGGGCTGGGGCGCGCTGCGGGTCTGGAACGACGACACCATCCAGGCCAACAGCGGCTTTCCGCCGCATTCGCACGCCGACATGGAAATCATCACCTACGTCCGCGAAGGCGCGATCACTCACCAGGACAACCTCGGCAACCGCGGCCGCACCGTGGCCGGCGACGTGCAGGTGATGAGCGCGGGCACCGGCATCCAGCACGCCGAATACAACCTGGAGCCCGAGACCACGCGCATCTTCCAGATCTGGATCATTCCCGATCAGCGCGGCGGCGCGCCGACCTGGGGCAGCAAGCCGTTCCCCAAGAGCGATCGCTCCGGCCGTTTCGTCGTGTTGGCCAGCGGCATCGAAGGCGATCACGACACGCTGCCCATCCGCGCCGATGCGCGTGTGCTTGGTCTGACTTTGGCCGCCGGCGAATCGGCCGAGTACGCCTTCGGCGAAGGGCGTTACGGCTATCTGGTGCCGTCCACGGGCACGGTCGAAGTCGATGGCCTGCGCTTGCAGGCGCGCGATGGCGCGGCGATCCGCGATCAGGCCTCGATCCGGGTCACCGCGATCGAAGATGCCGAACTGGTGTTGGTCGATACCGCAGGCTGATTGCCGCCCGCGCGGCCCACGAGGCGCCGCAGTGTCGCGCGGCGCCGCGATGGCGCACGATGGGCGGGAAACTTCCCGCGGAGACCCCATCGCATGATCGACCTGCAACCGCTGCGCGAGTTGAGGTTCGCGGCCGCGCGCGCCCTGCCCGATCGCCTCAGCGCGGCCAGCGGCATCGTCGCCGCGGGCGAGTTTCTGTACGTGGTCGCCGACGATGAGCTGCATCTGGGCGTGTTCGACCTGGCCGGACAACGCGACGGCGAATGGCTGCGCATCTTCGACGGCGAACTGCCCGACGAAGCGGCCGCGCGCAAGGCGAGCAAGCCCGATCTGGAAGCGCTGGTGCGGTTGCCGCCGTTCGCCGGTTATCCGCACGGCGCCTTGCTGGCGCTGCCCTCCGGCTCCAAGCCCAACCGCCAGATCGGTGTAGTGCTGGGCCTGGACGATGCCGGCGCCTTGCGCGGCGAACCGCGGCGCGTGGATCTGTCCGCGTTGTACGCGCCGCTGCAACGCGGCTTGCCCGCATTGAATCTCGAAGGCGCGGTGGTGTGCGCGCAGGAACTGGTGCTGTTGCAACGCGCCAGCGGCGACCATCCGCACAATGCGCTGATCCGCTTTCCGCTGGCCCCGCTGCTGCATGCGCTGGGCGCCGACGGCGAGCCGCGCCTGCCCGAATTGCCGGCGAACATACAGATGGTGGAACTGCCGCGAATCGAAGGCGTCGCGCTGGGCTTCACCGACGCGGCGGCCCTGGCCGACGGCCGGCTGGTCTTCAGCGCGGTCGCGGAAAACGTCCACGACACCTATAACGACGGCCCTTGCGTCGGCGCGGCGATCGGCATCGTCGCGCTCGACGGGCAACTGCAGCATCTGGATTTCGTGCGGCCGGTGCGCAAGATCGAAGGCATCGCCGCGCAACACGACGGCACCTTCATCGACCTGCTGCTGGTCACCGATGCCGACGATCGCGGCGCGGCGGGCGTCCTGTACAGCGCGCGGCTTGCGCTCGCGGAACCGGCCGGGCTGGCGCGCTGAATTCCGGCGACCTGTCGCCCGCGCGCGATCGTCAGCCCGCGCCCTGCCGCACCGCCGCGTAATGCGCGCGCATGAACTCGGTGAAGGCGCGCACCTTGGCCGGCAGCGCGCGCGCGTGCGGATACAAGGCGAAATAGTAACGGCGGCCGGCATGGTGCTGCGGCAATACGCGAAGCAGACGCCCGGCGGCGAGGTCGCCGTGCACGGTCAGATAGGTCAGCGCGGCGATGCCCTGCCCGGCCATCACCGCCGCATGCAGGGCGACGATCGAATCCAGCCGCAGCCGCTCGCCCGTGCTGACGCTGCCGTCGTCGCCGTCCGGCGAACTCAACTGCAGCGCCGCGCCGTCGCCGGCATACGTCAGCAACTGATGTTCGCGCAGATCGGCGACCGCGCGCGGCAGGCCGTGTTGGGCGATGTACTGCGGCGCGGCGACCAGCACGCGCTCGGACACCGCCAGCTCGCGCGCGACCAGGCCGCTGTCGGCCAGCGGCCCGCTGATGCGGATCGCCATGTCGAAGCCGCCCTTGATCAGATCGACCATGCGATCGTCGCAGGACAGGTCCAGATCGATGCGCGGATGGCGCTGCATGAAACCGGGCAGCCACTGCGCCAGCTCCAGCGCGCCGATCGCGTGCGGCAGGCTCAGGCGCAGCACGCCCGACGGTTGCGCGGCATCGCCGCTCAATCGCTGTTGCGCCGCGTCCAGCCGTTCGAGGATGTCGATGCAGTCGCGGTAGTAATGCGCGCCGGCCTCGGTGGTGGTGAGGCCGCGGCTGTTGCGGTTCAGCAGACGCACGCCCAGATGCGCTTCCAACTGCGCTAGCTGGCGCGACAGCGAGGTGTGGCTGGTATCCAGGCGTTCGGCGGCCTTCGTGAAGCTTCCGGATTCGACGATGCTCCGGTAAGCGCGCATGGCTGACAATTGATCCATCGCTGCACTCCAGTGAACGACATCGGCGCGGCGCCGATGCCGTGTTCTGGCGCGAAGGGTATCAGCGCACCGGCAAGGCGAGGATCTGCCCGGTGGTCATGACGTCGCCGAAGGTGTCCTCGATCGAGGCCAGCGCCGATGCGTGCAGTTGCTTATGGCCCACCTTCGACCCGTCGCGCAGGGCCAGATCGCGGGTGGCGCTGGCATCGGAAGACACGATCACCCGATAGCCCTTGGCCGCGGCGTCGCGCGCGGCGCCGGCGATACAGGCGTGGGTCTGCAGGCCGGCGATGATCAGGGTATCGGCGCCGGCCTCGCGCAAGGCTGTCTCGATCGCGGCGGCGGAAGCGCCGGCGAATACGCTGACCGCGTCCTTCTTCACCACCGTCTCGCCGCTGCGTGGCTGCATGTCGGGGTGAAACGCCACCGTTTTGCCGCCGTCGGCGAACACCGGCGCGCCGGCCGGCAACACGTGTTGGACGTGGATCACGCGGATGTGGTGGCGGTCGGCGAAATCCAGCAGGCGCCGGGTTTGCCGCAACGCCGCTTCGCCGTCGGCGATGGGCATGCGCCCGCCAGGGAAGTATTCGTTCTGGAAGTCGATGACCAAAAGCGCGGTCTTATCCGCATGCAACTGCGCGACAGGCTCAACGCCGGCCATGTCGCGAATAGTCGGATGCGGCGCGGGCGTCGCCGCCTGGGCATCGATGTTGCCGAGTGTGGCCATTCCAAGCGCGGCCATTCCGAGAAGAGCAGAGATTCGCATGCGGGCAGCCCATTCGTTGTCGAGGGCGCCATGATGCCGGCGGTTAATCGAATGCCTTAGAGGCCTGCGCGAACAGCTCCTGTGCGGTTTGCGCACAGATCGAAGGACGCAACGAGCCGGCAGGCGCTGGCGGGTTTCAGCAAAGAGGTAGAGAGCAGCTGGCGGCGCTGCTGGCGCGGGTCAACGCCAATCTGGATCGGATGCCGTAACGCGATCGCACCGCGCTAGCTACGCGCTATTGTTGCCCAGCGCCTCGTTCTTCCACAGCCGCGGCGACACGCCGGTCGAAGCCTTGAACGCGCGCGACAACGCCGCTTCGCTGCCGTAGCCGACCTCCATCGCGATCAACTTCAGCGGCCGCCCGCTCAGCAGCGCTTGCTGGGCCAGACCCACGCGCCATTGCTGCAGGTAGGTGCCCGGCGTGCAGCCGACCGCATCGCGGAACGCGTTGGCGAAGACGCTGCGCGACATGCCGGCGCGCGCGGCCAGCGAATCCAAGGTCCAGTCGCGATCGGGCGTTTCGTGGATCGCCACCAGCGCATGCCGCAACTGCGGATGCGACAGACCGGCGAGCATGCCGACGCGGGTGCGGCCGTTTTCCATCAGATGGCGCAGCACCTGGATCAGCACGACTTCAAACAAACGGTTGACCAACGCCTGACGGCCGCAGCGGTGGTCGAAGGCTTCTTCGAACAACAAGGCGAGCACGTGCGCGGCGCCGTCGATTTCGTCCAGGGCGATGCAGACGAACCCGGGCAGCGCGCTGGCGATCGGATTGGCCGCGCCGCCTTCGAAATGCAGGTTGGCGCAGGCCAGATCGGCGCCGCGCTCGCTATCGGTGATGAAGCGGTGCGCCATCGGCCGCGGATACAGCAGCAGGCTCGGCGCGTCGATGCGCAAGCCGGGCTCGCCGTCGTGGACGATCTCGACCGCGCCGCCGCGCACCAGATGCAGTTGGCCGGCGCCGTGCTCCGGGGCCAGATCGTTGATGCCGCACAGGGCGCCGGCGTGGAACAGCCGGGCGCTGGCGGAAAAGCGTTCGAGCAAGGCTTGGAGGCGGTCGGTCATGAAAATACGATCGGTCAAGTTTTACAGACTATACGTTACGTACCGTCCCGGACGCTCACGCAAAGTACGTCTCACGGGCCAGCCGCCCGCCACCTACCCCGGAGAGACCGCCATGACCGCTCTGCAACGCTCGCTCGCCCTGTCCCTGCTGACCGTCGGCATCGCCACCGCCGCCCAGGCCGCCCCCGCCGCTGCCGCCGCGCCGACCCAGCAGGCCGCCGCGCAGCGCCAGTCTTCCAGCTACATCACCACCGCCGACGGCGTGCAGCTGTACTACAAGGACTGGGGCCCGAAGAACGGCCCGGTCGTCGCCTTCAGCCACGGCTGGCCGCTGAATTCGGACAGCTGGGAATCGCAGATGCTGTTCCTGGCCGACCACGGCTACCGCGTGATCGCTCACGACCGCCGCGGCCACGGCCGCTCCAGCCAGCCCTGGGACGGCAACGACATGGATCACTACGCCGCCGATCTGAAGACGGTGCTCGACACTCTGGACGTGCACGACGCGGTGCTGGTCGGTTTCTCCACCGGCGGCGGCGAAGTCGCGCGCTATCTGGGCCGTTACGGCAGCGCGCGGGTCAAGAAGGCGGTGCTGGTCAGCTCGGTGCCGCCGCTCATGCTCAAGACCGCGGCCAATCCCGGCGGCCTGCCGATCGAAGTCTTCGACGGCTTGCGCAAGGCTTCGCTGGAGAATCGCTCGCAGTTGTATCTCGACATCGCCTCGGGCCCGTTCTACGGCTACAACCGTCCGGGCGCCAAGCCCTCGCAAGGTTTGATCGAATCGTTCCGCTCGCAGGGCATGCAGGCCGGGCACAAGAACACCTACGACTCCATCGCCGCGTTCTCGGCCACCGATTTCACCGAGGACCTCAAGCGCATCGACGTGCCGGTGCTGGTGATCCACGGCGACGCCGACCAGATCGTGCCCATCGACGCCTCGGCGCGCGCGGCGGCGAAGCTGATCAAGAACGCCAGGCTGATCGTGTATCCGGGCGCGCCGCACGGTTTGCCCGATACGCACAAGGATCGTCTGGATCAGGATCTGCTCGACTTCGTCAGCAAGTAAGCGGCGGCGGTCGGATCGATCGCCGGGTATCGCGCCGGGCCGGGCCGCACAGCGGTTCCGGCCCGTGCGCATGTCCGCCATGCGCCGGCGCTCGACCCGCAGCCGCGCGAGTGTTGAAATCGCCCGGACTCGGCGGCACCGGCCGCCAGCACACACGGTGAAGCTATGGATCGTATCGACGCCATGAAGGTCTTCATCGCCGCACTCGATGAAGGCAGCCTCGCCGGCGCCAGCCGCAAGACCGGCCGCTCGCCGGCGGCGGTAAGCCGCGCGGTCGCGTTCCTGGAAGCGCACGTGGGCGTGCCGCTGCTGCACCGGACCACGCGCTCGATCAAATTGAGCGAAGCCGGCGAGCGTTACGCCGCCGCCTGCCGGCGCGTGCTGGCGGAACTGGAAGAGGCCGACCGGCAAGCCGCCGGCGAGCGCTCGGTGCCGCGCGGAACCCTGACCATCACCGCCACCGTGTTCGCCGGCGTGGAACTGCTGCGGCCGATCGTGGATGCCTTCATCGACGAACACCCGACGGTGAACGTGCGCATGCATCTGCTGGAACGCGCGGTCAACCTGATCGACGAAGGCATGGATCTGGCGCTGCGCATCACCCATCTGGCCGATTCCAACCTGATCGCGCATCGCATCGGCGAGGTGCGGCGGGTGATGGTGGCCTCGCCGCGCTATCTGGCCACGCATCCGCGCATCGACGAACCGCAGGATCTGGCCAAGCACAAGATCGTCACCACCGCGCACATGGGCATCGACTCGTGGAGCTTTCCGCCGCCGCCGGGCTCAACCATCGCCCGCGCCATCGCTTTCACTCCGCGTCTGGTGGTCAACAACGTGCGTGCGGCGGTCGCTTCCGCGGTGGATGGCTACGGCCTCACCCGCGTGTTGTCGTACCACGTCGCGCAGCAGGTGCAGAGCGATGAACTGCGCATCGTCCTGGCCGATTTCGAACCCGATCCCATCCCGGTCAGTCTGGTCTCGCCGCAGGGCCGGCTGGCGGTGCCGAAGGTCCGCGCCTTCGTCGATTTCGCCGTGCCGCGCCTGCGCGCGGCGTTCGCGCGGCTGACGCCGTAGCAGGCGATTGCACCGCGCGGCGGAAGAATGTCTGCCGGACCACGGGGATTCGCTAATCCCAGCCGCGCTCCTAGATTGGACACACCGGCGCTGCAGCTGAACGCAGCCGCCGATTCCCCTTCTACCGAGCGAATCTCATGAGCACTCAAAACAAAGTCGCCATCGTCACCGGCGCCTCGCAAGGCATCGGCGCCGGCGTCGTCCAGGCGCTGCGCGATCGCGGCTACCGCATCGTCGCCAACTCGCGTTCGATCAAGCCGTCCAACGATCCGGACATCCTCGCGGTGGCCGGCGACATCGCCGACCGCTCCGTCGCCGAGCGCGTGATCGGCGAAGGCCTGGCGAAATTCGGCCGCATCGACAGCCTGATCAACAACGCCGGCGTCTTCATCGCCAAACCGTTCACGCAATACACCGCGGACGACTACGCCAACGTGCTGGCGGTCAATGTCGCCGGCTTCTTCCACATCACCCAGCTGGCCGTGGCGGAAATGGAGAAGCAGGGCAGCGGCCATGTGGTCAGCGTCACCACCACCCTGGCCGAGCACGCCATCGATGGCGTTCCGTCGGTGCTCGCCTCGCTCAGCAAGGGCGGGCTCAATGCGGCGACCAAGTCGCTGGCCATCGAATACGCCAAGCGCGGCATCCGCGTGAACGCGGTCGCGCCCGGCGTCATCAAGACGCCGATGCATGCGCCGCAGACCCACGAATGGCTGGCGGCGCTGCATCCGGTGGGACGCATGGGCGAGATCGGCGATATCGTCCAGGCCATCGTCTACCTGGAATCGGCCGGCTTCGTGACCGGCGAGATCCTGCACGTGGACGGCGGCCAGAGCGCCGGGCACTGAGGCCGATCATCTGATTTTCAGGAGCACGGCGATGAGCGACCATCAAGCGCTGCTGGAACTAACGAACACCTACCTGCGCGGCATCTATGAAGGAGACACGCGGAGTCTGCGTACCGTCTTCCATCCACGCGCACGAATAGAGGATGTCACCACCGGCAGCTTCCGTTCGCGCGATGTCGATCAATACCTGCAAGCCGTCGCCTCGCGTGTAAGTCCGCGCGAGGCCGGCGAACCGTTGCGAATGGCGCCCCGGTCGATCGAAGTGGTGGGCGAGATGGCCATGGTCACGGCGGAACTCCGCTTTCTCGGCAACCACTTCATCAACCTGCTGTCGCTGCTGCGCTGCGACGGGCAATGGCTCATCACCCACAAACAGTTCGGGCCGGCGGACGAATAAGCGCGCCGGATCGGCCGAATCACGACACCTGACCTATCGCGGCCGCCACGGCCGCGCGGAGATCGCAATGAACAAGGCTTACTGGGTCATCGCCTGGAATTCCATCACCGACCCGGCCGCGGTGGAGCGTTACATCGCGCCGGCGACCGCGGCCATCCTCGGCCACGGCGGCCGCGTCCTGGCCGGCGGCGCGCCGGACAAGACTTACGAATCGGGCCGGCCGACGCGCATCGTCGTGGTCGAGTTCGATACGCTGGCCGCGGCCGTCGCCGCTTACGACAGCCCCGACTATCAGGCGACCCTGGTGCATCTGCGCGGCGCGGCTGAACGCGATGTGCGCATCATCGAGGGGGCTGGATAAGAGCCGCACGCGGATCAGATTACGACTGCTAACGAAACGCGATCAGCGCCACGCCGGTCACGACCTGCGCCGCCGTCCACAGATGACGCGGCACGGCGCCGCTGCGCAAACGCGGATGCAAACTCAGACCGCGACACACACCGATGGCGATGGTGCCAGTCGTCAGCAACATCGTCGCCAGATGCACAGCGACGGCCGCCAGCGCCAGCATCACCGAACCCGAGGCGGTGATCTCGCGTGCCGGCGTGTCGCTCATGCAGATCGGCACCAGCGCCGGCACCAGCATCAGGCCGGCACCGTGCGCGGTGGCCATCAGGCACGACCACGCCGCGATGCCGGCGTCGCCGGCATGTGCGCCGATGCGAGCGGCGAATGCGCCGTGTGCCGGCGCGCGCGATCCGCCGCCGCGCAGCGCGCGATACAAGGCCACGCCGATCAGCAGCGCGCCGGCGGCGCCTTGCACCCAGGCGCGATTCATCAACAAGCCCTGCGCGACCGCGGCCACCACGACCGCCACCGATACCGCGTGGCCGATCGCGATGGGCAGCAGCGCGCGCCGCGCCTGCGCGCCGCCGCCCGCGTGCATGCCGCGGGCGGCGGCGAACATCCAGCCGTTCGCCGGGCTCAGTCCGTGCATGGCGCCGAGTG
This sequence comes from Lysobacter sp. TAB13, assembly GCF_052113885.1. Classification (NCBI taxonomy): domain Bacteria; kingdom Pseudomonadati; phylum Pseudomonadota; class Gammaproteobacteria; order Lysobacterales; family Lysobacteraceae; genus Lysobacter; species Lysobacter sp. TAB13. Next base: position 29,863 of record NZ_JBFRDR010000007.1, read on the forward strand.
CGGCGATCGTCAACCATGGCCACAGCGTTTCCATGACGTCTCCCGGATCGTGCGAAGTCGGAGTGGATGAAGCCGGCTCAGTCCCGCGGCGCGCAGCACGCCGCCGCCGTCGCCGCCGGTTTCACCGGATCGGTGGGCTCGTAGCGATCGTGGTGGCGCACCCATGCCATCGGATAATCCAGGCCGTCTTCGTCGCGGCCCTTGGGCGTGAGTTCCAGCAGGTTGTAGGTGTGCATCATCACTTCCACGCCGCGGCCGTAGCGCGAGTAGGTGTGGAAGATCTGTCCGACCTCATCGCGGCAGAACACGCTCAGGCCCGGCGCTTCTTCGTGCGGGAAGGACTGGCGCACGTAGTTGTAATCGACCTTGCCGCTGGACAATTCGTCCTGGCTGAAGCTCACGGCGAAGTCGCGGTTGAAATCGCTGCCGAGCGAGGACACCCAGTTGAAGCGCCAGCCCATGCGTTGGCGGAAGCGCTCGATGTCGGCCAGCGGCGCGCGCGATACCGCGAGCAGGGTGACGTCGCGATGGGCCAGGTGGATGTTGGCGCCGTCGTTGTGATCGGCCATGTACGAGCAGCTCTTGCAGCCCTGCTCCCAACCCGGCGCGAACATGAAGTGCTGCACCAGCAGCTGGCCGCGGCCGTCGAACAGGTCGGCGAGGCGGCGCGGGCCTTGCAAGGTGTCGAAGACATAGTCCTTCTCGACCCGCACCCACGGCAGCGTGCGGCGTTCGCGCGCGATTTCGTCCTGCAGGCGGGTGAGTTCCTTCTCGCGCGCCAGCAAGGTCTTGCGCGCGGCGAGCCATTGCTCCTTGGATACGATGGGATGATCGGCGGGGTTGATGGCGGTAATCGCGGTATTCATGCTGCGCTCCTGGCCCGGATGGGCCGCGTGGAAAGAGGGATGAACGCGCGACTCCGGCGTCGCGCGGGCAAGACCTGCCCGCCTCCGGGCATCGGGCCGGATGGAGGTTCGATAGGCAGTGGGCCGCTTCGCGCAGGGGTTGCGCAGGGGCTCGCGCGTCGGCGCGGGCGAAGCGGTGGGCGGACGCCGCCGTGCTCAGGACGGCGTGCGTCGGACGGCGCGGCTTACTTCGAGCGACTCACCGCGCGGATCTTTCCGCTGGAACCGCCGCCGCAATAGAACAGGTCCTTGCCGTCGTATTCCAGACCGCTGACGCCGATGCCGTGCGGCAGTTCCAGCCGTTCGATCACTTCGCCGCTGACCGAGTCGATATGGCGCAGTTCGTTGTCGTCGCCGTCCCAGGTGGCGTGCCACAGCTCGCCGTCGGCCCAGGTCACGCCGGTGACGAAGCGGTTGGATTCGATCGCGCGCAAGACCGCGCCGGTGTCGGGATCGATCTGCAGGATCTTGCGGTCGCGGTACTGCCCGACCCACAGGCTGCCCTCGGCCCAGGTCAGGCCCGAATCGCCGCCGTTGCCCGGCGACGGGATCGACGCCACCACCGCGCCGGTGGCCGGGTCGATCTTGTCGATGCGCGCTTCGGCGATCTGATAGATGTGGGTGCCGTCGAAAGCGCAGCCGGCGTGCGAGGCGCAGTCGAGCATGCGTTCGACCTGTCCGCTGGCCGGATCGACCGCGATCAGTTTCGCACCGGTGGCGGCCCACACGCGCTGGCCGTCGAAGGTGATGCCGTGGGTCTGTTCGATGCCGTCGAAGGGGCCGTATTCGCGCACGATCTGCGCCGGGCGGCCGGGGGAGGTTTCTTTCGTTCGGGGGGTGGTGTTCGAGGTGATGGGCATGGCCTTGGCTCCTGATGGGGGCGCTCGGTTTGGCGCCGCAAAAACAATCTACCCAGGCGGCAGCGCAGCGGGGAGTAACAAGATCGTCGTGAATCCGACCAGCGACGGCGCCAGCCAGCGCTGGGCGCGGGCGCGGCCGATGGAACGCACCTGGGCGGCGGCTTCCAGCTCCACCAGCGCGCGCTGGACCGTGCGCTGGCTGTCGCCCAGCGCCAGCGCCAGGGCCGAGGTGGACCAGGCCGCGCCGTCGCCCAGCAGCGCCAGCAGCGAGGCCTGATCGCCGTCGATGGGCGGCATCAGCACCACCACCGCGCGCTCCTCGTGCGGCGCGAGCCGGAAACCGCGCGCGGTGGCCTCGATATCGGCCAGCGGCGCGATCAGGGCGCGCAGGCGGCCGAGTTCCACGCGCAGGCGCGCGCGGTGGGTTTCGTCCGGATGGCGAGTGCGGAATACGTTCGCGATCAACGCGCCGCGATCGACATCGCCCGGCCAGCCTTCGGCCAGCGCACGCAGCAAGGCGAACAACACCGGCCTGCGCGCCAGCGCCTGCCAGCGGCCGCCGGCGCGCAGGCCGCGGCGACAGGCATCGACCACCAGCGCGCCGGAGGCCAGCAAGGCTTCGACCTGTTCCAGTCGCAAGGGTTGTTCATGCCCGGCATGGACGATGCGCGCGGCGGCGCGATCCAGCGCGGCGCGCGCATCGCCGACCTCGGCGACCAGCGCCGGCACGCGCGCGCGCTCGGCCGCGGCCAAGGCGCGATCCAGCGCCGCCCGCGCCGCCGCCGTATGCAGCGAGCGCAAGGCCACTTCGGCGGCGGCCAACTCGGCCACCGCCACCAGCGACGGCGGTTGGGCGGACAGGTCGAGTTGGGCCAGCGCCGACGCGGCTTCGTCGAGGCGCCCGAGCAGCAATAGCCGGCGCAGCGCGATCAGGCGCGCCTGCAAGGCATTGGCGTGATCGGCGCGCGCCTGCAGCGCCATGGCGGCATCGGCGAGCGGGCGCGGCGAGCCGCCCAGGTCGCGCATGGCCAGCGCCACCTCGGCCTCGGCGACCAGGCAGCGCGCGCGCGCCAGTTCCTCGCGCGCGCCGAAACCGCGCGCGGCGCGGCGCAGCAGTTCGCGCGCGCGCGGGTAGTCGCCGAGCTGCGCCATGGCGATACCGCGCAGGGCCAATGCCGGCGGGTCCTCGCGCAGCGCCACGCGCTTGAGCGCGCCGAGCGCATCGCCGACGGCCAGCGCGCGCCCGGCGGCGGCGATCAGAGAGTCCATCGCGACAGGCTACTGCGTGAGAGCCGATTGCGCACAGTGACGGGGCTCATGCGGCCGCCGGGCGGCGCTGACAAAACCGCTGCTCTCCCTCTCCCGCTTGCGGGAGAGGGCCGGGGTGAGGGGATGAGCGCCATAGGCGCGAATGCTCTTGTTCGAAGCCTCACCGCTACCTGCACACCCTCACCCCAACCCCTCTCCCGCAAGCGGGAGAGGGGCTAACCCAGCGCTTCCGTCACTTAGACGGCATTGCCAGCGGTTCTAAGCAAATAACCCGGGCGCCGCCACCCGCCCCGGCCCCCGCCCTACAATGCCGTCCGCCCCCGATTGCGCCGAATGCTAGGCTGGCGGCACAACACTCCGCCCCGGACCGACGTCGCGCCACCGCCTGCACGGCGCTGTCCTTCCACGCACCGCACTGCCTTCGCGACGGTCCATGATCGAATTCCAGCAGGTCCACAAATCGTTCCGCGTCGGCGGCCGCGAGGTCGCGGCCTTGCAACCGCTCGACCTGCAGATCGTCGAAGGCGAAGTGTTCGGCATCATCGGCCACTCCGGCGCCGGCAAATCCACCCTGATCCGCCTGATCAACGGCCTGGAGCGGCCCAGCGGCGGGCGCGTGCTGGTCGATGGCGAAGATCCTGGCGCGCTCGACGCCGCCGGACTGCGCGCGCTGCGCCGGCGCATCGGCATGATCTTCCAGCATTTCAATCTGCTGTCCTCGCGCACGGTCGCGGCCAACGTGGCGTTTCCGCTCGAACTGGCCGGCACGCCGCAAGCCGAAATCGCCAGCCGCGTCGCCGAACTGCTGGCGCGCGTGGGCCTGAACGAACACGCGAACAAATACCCGGCGCAGCTGTCCGGCGGCCAGAAGCAGAGAGTCGGCATCGCCCGCGCCTTGGCCTGCCGGCCGCGCATCCTGCTGTGCGACGAAGCCACCAGCGCGCTCGATCCGCAGACCACCGCCTCGGTGCTGGCGCTGCTGGCGCAGATCAACCGCGAGCTGGGCCTGACCGTGGTGCTGATCACTCACGAGATGGAAGTCATCCGCCGCGTCTGCGATCGCGTGGCCGTGCTCGACGCCGGCCATCTGGTCGAAAGCGGCCAGGTCGCGGACGTGTTCCTGCATCCGCGCCATCCAACCACGCGCCGCTTCGTCTCCGAAGCCGAGCACGTCAACGAAGGCGCGCTGCACAGCGATTTCGCCGCGGTCTCCGGGCGCCTGCTGCGGCTGACCTTCCTCGGCCAGCACACTTACGAGCCGCTGCTCGGGCGCATCGCGCGCGAGACCGGCGTTGACTACAACATCCTCGCCGGCCGCATCGACCGGATCAAAGACCTGCCGTACGGCCAGCTCACCATCGCCCTCGTCGGAGGCGACAGCGATGCCGCCATCGCCGCCCTGGGCGCGGCCGGCGTGCATGTCGAGGAGATCGCGCGATGACCGCCAACGCAGGCTGGTTCGCCCATCTGGACGCGGGCAAATGGACCGAGATCGGCCAGGCCACGCTCGACACCCTGCTGATGCTGGCCGGCGCGCTGCCGCTGACCTTGCTGATCGGCCTGCCGCTGGGCATCGCGCTGTTCCTGACCGCGCCGCGGCAACTGCGCGCGCAGCCGCGCCTGTACGCCGCGCTGTCGCTGGTGATCAACATCCTGCGCTCGGTGCCCTTCATTATCCTGATGATCGTGATGATTCCGCTGACGCTGTCGGTCATGGGCACCTCGCTCGGCGTGCGCGGCGCGATCCTGCCACTGGTCATCGGCGCGGCGCCGTTCTACGCGCGTCTGGTGGAAACCGCGCTGCGCGAAGTCGACCGCGGCATCATCGAAGCCTGCCAGGCGATGGGCGCGACCACGCGCCAGATCGTGCTGCGCGCGCTGCTGCCCGAGGCGCTGCCGGGCCTGATCGCCGGCGCCACCGTCACCACCGTGGCCTTGATCGGCTACACCGCCATGGGCGGCGCGATCGGCTCGGGCGGGCTCGGCGATCTGGCCTACCGCGACGGCTATCTGCGCTCGCATACCGATGTGGCGTTCGTGACCGTGTTGCTTTTGCTGCTGCTGGTGCAGGCATTGCAGACTCTGGGCGACCGTTTGGTCGCGCGCTTCAGCCGTCGCTGAGCCGGCGCCTTCACTATTCGAAATGAGGATCACCCGATGAAAAACATCCTTCTGCCGTTGCTGCTGGCCGTCGCCGCACTGAGCGGCTGCGGCGCGTCCGACACCGCATCGAAGAAGCTCACCGTCGCCGCCACCGCGGTGCCGCACGCGGAGATTCTCGAAGTGGTCAAGCCGCTGCTGGCCAAGGAAGGGGTGGAGCTGGACGTGCGCGTGTTCAACGACTACGTGCAGCCCAACGATCAGGTCGCGCAGAAGCTCATCGACGTGAGCTACTTCGAGACCGAGCCCTACCTCAACGCCTACAACAAAAGCCGCGGCACCCAGCTGACCACTATCGTCGGCGTGCACATCGAGCCGTTCGGCGCGTACTCGCGCAAGTTCAAGTCGCTCAATGACCTCCCGTCGGGCGCCGACGTCGCCATTCCCAACGACCCCAGCAACAACAGCCGCGCGCTGATCCTGCTGCACAAGGCCGGGGTGATCCAGTTGCGCGACCCGACCGATTCGCTGGCGACGCTGCGCGACATCACCTCGAACCCGAAGCAGCTCAAGTTCCGCGAACTCGATTCGGCGATGCTGCCGCGCGTGCTCGATCAGGTCGATCTGGCCCTGATCAACACCAACTACGCGCTCGACGCCGGCCTGGACCCGACCAAGGACGCGCTGGCGATCGAAGGCAGCGATTCGCCGTATGTGAATTTCCTGGTCGGCCGTCCGGACAACCTCAAGGACCCGCGCGTGCTGAAGCTGGCGGCGGCGTTGACCAGCCCGCAGGTCAAGGAATTCATCACCAAGAAGTATCGCGGCGCGGTGCTTCCTGCGTTCTGATGGCGACCGCCGCGCTCGCGGCGGGCAAGACGATCGGCGCCTCTCGCGGCGCCGATCGATACGCGTGATCGGCGCAGTGTGATCGGCGGCACGGGCGCGCGCCGGGCGCGAGGCCGGCCTAGGAGTGGTCGATGCCGCGACTGATGCGGAACACATGTCCGTCGGGATGACGGACATGCATCTCGCGCACGTCCCAGGGCATGTTCTCCGGTCCCCAGCTGATTTCGATGCCCTGCTCGACGCAGCGCTGATGGACCGCATCGACATCGTCCACCCAGATCGACATCCACACGCCCGTCTCCGCGGCCCCGTCCGAATCCGGGCCGAAGCTCGGCCGATTCTCGCCGCCGCCGCGACCGCCCTGCGCGTTCACGCACAAAAATATTTCGCACTCGCCCGAGCCGACGCTGCCGAACGTCGGCGGAGTGCCCCAGTCCCAGCATTTCTTCCAGCCCAGTTTCTCGAACCAGTCGAAACTGCGCTGGATGTCGGAGACGTTCAGGATGGGGGTGATGGCTTTGGCGTACATCTGCGGCCTCTCTTCGTAGTCTGACGTCGGCTCAACCGAGGAGGGAATCCTCGCGCGGCGTAACCGCTGCCGCAAGTTCCGTTCAATCCCAACAGGTGGCGTTCTTGGGAAAACCGGGTCGCTGCACCCGCACCACGCAGAACCGCTGGCCGGTCGGCGCCTGCATCACCACCCATCGCTCCAGGCGATCGACCACTTGCGCGCCCAGCGCTTCCAGGCGCGCGACTTCGGCGGGGATATCGTCGGTTTCGATATCGATATGGACCCGGCTTTCGTGCTCGACGCGCTGGATCTGCACGATCGGCTCATCGGCCTGCGTTTCCAGCATCCGGTAGTTGCCGCGCGTGCCGGGATGGTCGAAATCCATCGGGCGGCCGAGCGCGTCGGCCCAGAACTTGGCGGCCTGGTCGATGTCGGAAGTCTGGCAGTCGATCAACAGCGCGCAAAGACGGGAATGGTGCATGGCGGTCTCCTCAATCGGTCAAGTCGCAGCGGCGAGCTTAAACCCATGGGAGCATCGATGCGGTGTCGGCGCAGGCGGGACGCGCAGGTCGTCGATGCGCGGCGTGTGTCGAAGTAACGCGCGCCATGCCGGGCTCACTTCGCCGCGGGCTTGCCCAGGATGAAGTCGCGCATTCGCGGGAAGTAATCCTGCGGTTGCCGGGTCGAGATGCGCTCGCCGTCCTTGCCCGTCTCGAATTCGTACAGGCCGTGGTCGGCATCGGGGAAAACGACGTAGTCGATGGGCCGGCCGGATTGCTTCAGCGCATCCAGGCGGCGCACGGTTTCGCCCGGCGGCGCGTCGCGGTCCTGGCCGCCCAGCAGCCACAGCTGCGGCACCGCCAGATTGTTCAACACCGGCATCGGGTCGTACCGCACCTCGATGCCCGCCACCAGCGCCGGTGCCTGCGTGCGCAGGTCCTGCGCCGAGGCGCTCAGCATGAAACCGCTGTAATTGCCGCGGATGGCGGAGAACCACGGCTGCCCGGCGTACTTGCGTTTGACCTCGTCGAGCCGTTCGAAGCCTTCGCGAAAATCGCTTTCGACGATCGCCGCGGTCGCATCGGCGACTTCCAGCGCTTTCGCCGTCTGCGCGCTGCCGAAACCGGCGCGCGCCAGATCCGCGGCGATGGCCTCGCGGTCTTCCTCGCGCGGCGACACCGCCAGGCCGAAGCTGACGATGACGAAATCCACCGGCTCGATGCGCGCGGCCAGCGGCGCGACCCATCCGCCCTGACTGCCGCCCTGATAGCCCACACGCCCGGCCCGCGTGCCGGCGAGGCGGCGGGCCTCGCGCGCGGCCTGGACCGCGTCGGTCGCCAGCAGCAGATAGTTCTGGGTATAGCGGCCGCCCGATACGCCGGTGCCGCGCTTGTCGTAGGCGAACACGCCGATGCCGGCGCTGGCGAACTGGCGTTGCAGCGAATAGTCCTCCAGCGCCGAGGAATGCTCGGCGCCGTGGATCAACACCACGATCGGCACCCGCGCGCGGCCCGGCGGCAAGGTCAAGCGCCCGGCCAGTTCGACGCCGTTGCTTTCGAAGCGCGTGTCGCGCTGGATCAAGGCTTCGCGTTGGCCCGCCATATCGTCGAAGCGGATGCCGCCGCGGCCGCAGTCGTCGATCGTCAGCGCGTGTCCGTCGGGGCGCTCGGTCCAGCCGTAGGTGCTGGTCCAGCGATCCTTGCCCGCGCGAATCAAAGCGCCGGTGAGCCCGTCGGTACGCCGCCAGCGCAGCTGCCCCGCCGCGCCCGGACCGATGTCGAGCGCACTGCCGTTGGCCATGCGGTAGCTGCCGATTTCGCAGGCCGGCGCGGCGGCGGCTTCGGCCGCGAACGCCAGGAGCAATGCCGTCGCGGCCAGTGTTATACGCGTCATAACGATCATCCCGAGCTCGCAGGTTTCGATTCGCGCCAAACTGCTCCGTCCGCCGAGGCCGGTCAATGCGGATGCGACGAAACGGCGGAATCGGGGACTGAAGCCGGGCCTGAGGGCGCGAGCGGCCTCGGCAATCGCTTACTTCACCCGCCGCAGCCGCCGGTAGAAATGGCCGTCGGCGGTATCGCCTTCGATGATCAGCTCATCGCCGACCAGCTTGATCGGCCGCGGCTGGTCGGTGCCGGTGTAGCTCGGCATCAGACTGCCCTGCACCTGATGGATCACCTGCCCTTTCGCCTCATCGACGCGATAGGTGCCGAAGTAGGCGATGTAGCCGTCGTAGGCGCCGCGCACTTCGCGATCGCTGCCCTTCTGATCGCCGTCGGCGAACGGCGGCGTCGCCGGCGTGCGCATGACTTGCACGTGCAGATGCCCGGTCGCGTCGTAGACGATGTAGCCGAGCGGATGTTCGCCATAAGGACGCACGGCCTTGCCGGCGCTGTCGGTGTCCACCAGCTCCATGACTTGCCAGGTGCCCACCAGACGCGATCCGAGCGAACCGCTCTTCGCCCCCGGCGCGGTCGCGCAGCCGATCAACAGGCTCGCGATGACTGAAACGACGATACCGGCTTTCACATAGTCCTCCATCCGATCGAAATGAAGCGCCCACGCAGCTTACGCGCGCGGCTGGCCGTCGGTGAAGACCACGGTCGCGCCGGTTCGCTAAGATGGCCGCGCACGCACACTTTCGATCAAGGAACGGACATGGCGCACAAATGGATTGCGGCGGTAGCGGCGGTGGCGATGGCCGCGATCGTGTGTTGGCTCGCCGGCGCGACCGGCCTGGGGCCGAGCGTCGTGTCGATCGTGCCGGCGCTGGTGGTGGGCGCGGCGTTCGCGGGCCTGATCTGGAAAAGCGGGGCGAAGGCGCTGCTGATTCCGGCGGCCGGATTCGCGCTGGGGCTCGCCGGTACGTTCGCGCTGCAGTTGCTGGCCGGCGGCGGAACCTTCGAAGGCATCTACTACCTGTTCGCCGCGGTCATGACGATGTGCGTGCTGACCTTCTTCGTGTCGCTGGTGCTGCTGGCGGCGCCGAAACTCCGGCGGCGCTTGCTCGGCGCCTGAGGCCTACTCGCCGCGGCGTTTGCGCGGCTTGTCCCGGCCGCGCTTGGCGACGCTGCCGGTGCGCAGCGCATCGCCGAGTTCCATGACGCCGTCGCCGCTCATTTGTTCGATCCAGGTCAAGGCATCGACGTAGGCCAGGAACTGCTGCAGATACCCGGGCGACAGCTCGCGCATCAGGGTGAGCGAGCGATGCACGAGCCGGCCGGAGTTGAGCGGGCCGGCATCGCCGGGCGCCTGCCGCAGGGATTGCCGCAACTGACTTTCAGAACGGATCTGCGACCAAACGGCGCGAAAGTCTTCAAGCGCGGCAAGCTGCGGAAACGCCGCGGCCTCGCCCACGGCGACGGCGCTGTCGCGCGCCGCCGTCTGCTGCGCGAGGTAATCGATCAGACCTCTCATCGCGCTGCCGGAGGAATCGTCCGCCGCCGTGCTTTTCCGCGCCGCGCGCTTGAGATCGCCCGCATACGCCCGGATCAGCTCGGCCAACCGCGCATCCAGAAGCCGCCGCGCTTCGCCGTCATGGCCGGCGGCGCGGCGTTCCAGCGCGTCGATGCGGTGAAAACGCACGCGGTCCATGCGATCGGCGCCCTGCTCGCGCCAGGCATCGATCTGCGCCCGCGCATCGGGCTGGACGCGTTTGCGCGCCGGGGGCGGATTACGGCTCACGACGCATCACCCGGACTTGGACGGCTTCGGGACCGGCGCGATTTCCACGCGCCGGTTGCGCGCGCGGCCTTCTTCGTCGGCGTTGGAACTCACCGGCTGCTCGGAGCCGAATGCGGCCGCGAACACCGACGAAGAATGCACGCCCGCCGCGACCAGGGCGCGGGTCACGGTCAACGCGCGCCGCGCCGACAGTTCCCAGTTATCGGCGAATTGCGAATTGCCGTCGCGCACCTGGCGATCGTCGGTGAAGCCGCTGACCATCAGGATTTCATCGCGCGCCTGCAGATAATCCGACAGCGGCCCGGCCAGGCTCTTGAGCAGCTCGCGGCCCTCGGGCTGCAGTTGATCGGAGTTCAACGCGAACAACACGCTGCCGCGAATGCCGATGCGGCCATCGACCAGGGTCACCCGTCCGCTCGCCAGCGGCACCGCCAGCGCCTGCTCCAGCGACTTGCGCCGCTGCGCTTCGAGCCGGCGCTGCTTGACCTCCTGGTCCAGCCGGTTCGACAACTGCATCTGCACGCCGAGCACGCCGACCAGGATCAGCACGAACACGCCCAGCAGCACCGACATCAGGTCGCCGAAGGCGGCCCACACCGGTGTCGCCGACTCGGCGTCGCCGTCGATGTCCATGCTCATGCCGCCTGCGCTCCGGCCGCGGCCGGCTGCTGCGCCAACTGCTGGATGTCCTGAATGATCTGCTTCTGCGAGAGCATGCTCAGGTCGATGACTTCCTTCGCCTGCGCCACGTAGTACGCCAGTTGCTCGTCGCTGCGCGCCAGCGACTTGTCCAGCGCGGTCTCGACGCCTTGCAGGCGCGCGGTCAGCAATTCGTTCGACTCGCCGAACTGCCGCAAGGCCGCGACGAAGGCATCGCTGAGGCTCGCCACTTCGACCGCGCCGACGCTGATCTGCGCCGCGGCCGTGCCGAGCTTGCCGGTCTCGGCCTCGATGTGATCGGTGAAGCGGGTGCCGACGCGATCGAGCAGATCGGCCGAGGTGACGACCAGCGCATCGACCGCGACGCGCTGTTCGGTGGAGGCGTGATCGACCGCGTCGAGCAGGGTTTCCAGCGTCGCCAGCAGACGGTTGCGCTCATCCAGCATGGCGGTGTCGCGGACCATGCTGTCGGACAGCTTCTGGCGCAGCTCGGCGACGACTTCGGCCGCGGCCTTGGGCGCTTGCGACGCCGCGTCCACCAGACGCGAAATCTCCGCGATCGTGTCCTGGGCCTGCGCCTGCGATTGCGCGGTGATCTCCTGCGCGGTGCGCGCGAGCGTGTCGCAGATCTCGCGTTGGCGTTGCGCGGCCTGTTCGCCGCTGTGCTCCCAGCGCTCGCCCAGGCTCGCCGCCATCGAATCGAACGCGCCGGTCCACGCGGCCAGCCGCTGTTCGTCGCGCGATTCCAGCGTCGTCTGCAATTGCGCATGCGATTGCTCCGACGCGCGCACCAGCGATGCGGCGTGGGATTCGAACGTCGCCGCCGCCGCGGCCAGCGCCTGCTGGTTGCGCGCCGCCATGGCTTCGTTGGCGCCGAGCTGCTGCGACAGCGCGTCGTTCCACGCCTTCGCCGCCTCCAGCTGCGCCTGCTGATTCTGCGCCGCCATGTCCTGGTGCGCGCTCAACTGCCGCGACAGCGCGCCGTTCCACGCTTCCACCGCATTGTCCGCGGTGGCGTCGAAACGCGCCGACACCGTGTCAAGCAAGCCGGCGACGCCCTGATCGAAGCGCGCGGTGAATCCGTCCAGGGTCTGGCCCAGGTCCAGCGCCAGCGCTTCGTTGCAGCGGCGCTGATCGACCAGCGCTTCGCTCCATATCTCGGTGACACGCGTTGTGGTGGTGGCGAATCCCGCCGACAGGCCGTCCATCTGCTGCTGCACCGCGTCGCTGACGGTGGCCTGCAGCGAACGGGTTTCGTCCGCGATCGCCGCCATCGTGGTCTGCATGATCGGTTGCAGCGCCGCGCCGGCCACGCGCGCGCTTTCGCCGATGCTGTCCTGCAAGGATCGCTCCACCGATGCGGCCAACTGGGCGAAGACCGCTTCGGTCTTGTCGTGGAACGCATCCTGGCGCGCCATCTGCCGCTCGTGCGCGAGCAGGTTCTGGCGCTCGATCGCCGCGGTCATTTCCTGCAGGCGATCGACCAGCGTCGGCATCATCTCGGCCTGTCGCTGCAGCAGCTTGAAGGCTTCCTCGCGCCGATGCGTCTGCGAGTGCGCGCGCAGCGTGGTGGCGATGGCGACATCCAGCCGCTGCGCCGCCTGCCCGCGTTCGCGGCGGCTCAGCGCCGACAGCAGGCCGAGCATCGCCGAGGCGGCGACGCCGGCGATCGAGGTGCCGAAGGCGAAGCCGAGCCCGGCCACCGGCGCGGCGATGGATTCGCGGATCGCTTGCAGGTCGGCGGCGCTTTCCAGCGCCAGCCCGGTGCCGCGCAGCGTGGTCATCATGCCCAGCAGGGTGCCCAGCATGCCCAGCAACACCAGCAGGCCAACCAGATACGGCGTCAGCGCCGGCGCCGGCAGCGCCACGCGCTCGCCTTCGATGCGCAGGCGCGCGGCGTTGCGCAGCGAAGGATGCAGGCGGCCGAGCCATTCGCTCAGATCCGCCGGCGGCGCCGACAACTCGGCGAGCGCGCGGTCCAGCGTGGCGGTGGCCTGCCGATAGCGATGCAGTTCGAGCCCGCCCGCGCAATAGCAGGCGCCGATCAACAGCGCGACCGACAACGCCAGCGTGTTGGTGCCGACATAACCCGCGCCGACCCAGCACACGGCGATCAAACCTACGACGAAGACCGCGGGATAAAGCAGATTTCTGAACATGTTATCCATGTGGATTGGTGGCGAGGGCGGCAAGCAGGCCCTCGGCCGGTTGAAGGCGAACATCCAGTTCGGCGAGCAATACGTCTTGCATGTCCTTGCGAAACACGTCCGGCCAGGCTTCGCCGGCCGTTGCCGGCGCCTCGCCCGGCGCGCGCGCGTCGTCGCTGCCGGCACGCGCGTTCTGGCGCAAGCGTTCGAAGTGTTCCGCGAGCAGCACCGGCGCCACCGACAGCAGGCTGCGCTCGCGCCGGCTCAGCGCCCGCTCCATCACCGCGTCCACGTCGGCGAGGCGGGCCAGATCGGCCGACTGCGCGCTCAGCTTTTGCCGCAGGCGATCGCGCAGGCGGCCGACGCCGGCTTCCATCGTCTGCTGCAGGAACAGGTAGCGCTGACGGAAGAACGCGTAGTCCGGACCTTCATCGGCGTCGGCTTGCCCGGATGTGGGCGGCGGCGCGGCGAACGCCGCATCGCCGACGATCGCGCCGGTCAGCGATGCGCGCACGCGCGCGCATTCGTCCGCTTCCGCGGCGCTGTTGATGCGTTCGTCGTCGAGTGCCGCCGCCGGCCTGTCCAGCACGGTGGACAGCGCAACGGCATGAGTCCAATCGATCCAGTGACTCAGCTGATCCGACAACGATCGCGTGGGCTGGGGCAGGTCTGCGACCGTCAGGCGAGCGAGCGTGCGGATGAACGTCGGGCCGCGAACCGTGGCCCGTCGAGGTGCTTGCATCATTACTACTGGCTAAAAGATCGCCATTTTACACGTGCGGCCGCCACCTGCCGCTTGCCGGGCATCTCGGCGGGCACGATGGAGCCCGAACATTCACGAATCGCGGCTGATTCAGCTGCTTCACAGTCGCGCAAACCCTTGCGGGCGCGGGTTATCACGCCTGTGGCGACTGCTAAGTTGCGACCGGCCCGATGGGCGAAACGGGGCTCAAAGGCGTCCGCGGACGGCGGCTCTCGCAGGCCTTGCCAAACGCCATGGATTTGTGCGGGCTCCCGCCCATGACGACCCGGTCGCCGCGATCGCACCGATCGCGGCGGCCGGACCTTCCCCTTCGGTCGCGACAGTCTTCCGCGCCGCGGCGCGCGCCCATCAAGGACTGTTGTTGATCAACACCGCCAGCTCGCCCGCGCCGGCGACGGCGATGTCGATCTTGCCGTCCTTGTTGAAGTCGGCCAGCACCGGCGTCTGCGGCAACAGCGCCGACGGCAGGTCCTGGCGATGGATCAGCCGGCCGCTGCCGTCGTTCTCGAACACGGTCTGCCAGATGCCGACGACCGAAGACACCACCACGTCCTTGTCGCCGTCGTTGTCCAGATCCGCGGCGCGAACCGCGACCGGGCCGGGCACGAAGGTCGAATTGCGCAGCAGGTCGGCCAGCCCGGCCGGCGTCTGATCGTCGAGGCTCTGGCCGATGCGTTCGCGCGCCTGCGCCACGCGCTGGCGCACGGTTTCGTCCTGCGCGCCGTCGCGGCCGATATCGGAATAATCCGAGCGCGCGAACGCGCCGCGACCCGAGCCGGACAGGAACACGGAGATATTGAAGCTGAAGGAATTCGCGGTGACGTAGTCGTCGATGCCGTCGCCGTCGAGATCGGCCGCGACCACATCTTCCGGAATCAGGCCGGCGCTCAGATTGCGGACCTTGCTGAAGGTGCCGTTGCCGTTGCCCTTCATCAGCACCACGCCTTGCAGCGCGCCGTCGAGCACGGCGATGTCCGGATAGCGGTCGTCGTTCAACTTCGTCGTCCTCAGCGCGGCGCTGACGCCGAGCAGCGGACTGTTGAGCGTGAACGGATAACTGCCGATCAACCGCCCGCGGCCGTCGCCGGGAAAGGTGGTGATGCCCAGCACGGTGCCGGTGATCAGGTCCAGCTTGCCGTCGCTGTTGGCGTCGAGCAGAGAACTGAACAACTGCCCGCCCAGCGCGACGAACTTGGTGCTGGCGGTGTGGAACGTGCCGTCGCCGCGCCCCAGCAACACCGCCACGAACGGGCCGGTCTGCACGGAAATATCCGCATTGCCGTCGCGATCGACATCGCCCACGCCGACCGCCTGGGTGGCGTAGAGGTAAGGCACGTCGAACAAGCCGGTGGCCACGTCCTTGAGCTTCACGTCCAGCCGGATCGGCGCGCCGAAACTGCCGTCGCCTTTGCCGAGCATCACGATCGGCGTGCTGAGCGGAAGGTACGGCGAAGCGATCACCAGATCGGCGTTGCCGTCGTTGTTGAAGTCGGCGCTGTCCATCGAATCGGCGGACGGGCCCGGGCCGATGGGATCGCCGGTCGCATAGCTCCTCGCCGGCTCGAAGCTGATGGCGGCCTGCGCCGTCGCGCCGATCGTGAGGCCGCTGGCGGCGGCCATGGCCAGGACCAAGAGTCTTGCTTTCATCGCGTGTTCTCCCGCTGGTTTGTCGAAGGCAATGGATCGATGAGGCGCGGCGTCAACGCAGGCAGTGAGCGGGCGCGGACAAGGCCACCGGCGCGTAGCGGGCGCTGCCCATCAACACCGGCGCTTCCCAGGGGTACGGCGCGCGCGGCCGGCCCCACCAGTTTTGCTGCAAGGACACGTTCAGGCCCTTGATTTCCAGGTCGCGCTCGCCGCCGCCGTCGAAGCAATTGCCGCCGGCGCTGGCCAGCGCACCGCCGCCGAAATCCAGCACGGCGTCGGCCGGCGCGGGGATCAGCAGGCTGCGTTCCAGACTGAGATTGACGCCGCGGCCGCGGCCGATATCGCTGTTGCGCACGCGCCCGCTCAACCGCGTGACCGGCGCGAGAATCGCCAGCTTCAGGTTATGGAAGCGATTGCCGACGATGCGGCTGTTGTCGATATCGAACTCGATGCGATCCACCGCGCCCGCGCCGGTCAGGCCGACCGGCGCGTTGGAGCTGATCGTCACTCCGTTGTTGACGCAGTTCTCCAGCTGGCTGTCGCGCACTTGCAGGCGCAGGGTATTGCCGGCGCCGGCGCTGGTCATCACCAAACAGTCGCCCAAATTTCCGGCATAAGTGAAAGAACGCGCCAGATTCTGGAACGGCGCCCCGGTCGAATCCTTGGCGATCACGTGATCGAGCTTCAATTCCATGTACGAGCCCACGCCGAGGTTCAACCCCTCGATCACATCGCCCGGGACCCCGACGAACGAACTGTTGCGCACCTGCATCGTCGCCCGGGCGCGGCCGCTGTTGATGACCAGTTCCAGGCCGTTGGCCGACCAACCGCCCAGCCCGCGATAGAACGTGTTGCGATTGACGTCGGCGATCAGCTGCGAATCGCCGGCCAGGGTCGCGAACACGCCTTCGGAATCCGAACTGGGGCTGGCGGCGTCGCCGATGTCGTGCTGGGTGTTGCGGTCGAGGGCGATATCGAGGCGGGCGCGATCGAGCGTCTGCATGCCGATGCCTAGCACCGACAGAATTCCGCGCAGCAACGGCCCTTGCCGCAGATCGTGGACGGTGTTGGCATCGACCTTGGCGGTGTAGTCGGCGTCGCCGGACAGGCGCAGGTCGATGCCGTCGCCGCATTGCGAATGGCGGACGATGTTGTCGTGAATGGCGATATGCCCTGCGCCATGATCGGCATCGACCATGATCCCGGCCCAGCCGTTGGGCAGCGGCAGCGGTTGCGGAATCACGATGCCGGGGACGGAACTGGGGATGCTGACCGGCGGAATGATCAGCCCCAGCGCGCAATCGCGGTTATGGCCGACGATCTCGTTGTCGTGGATGCGCACGCCGGGCGTGTTGCGGCCGTAGATGCCGCCGCGGCGCGGATGCTCGATGAGCAGGCCGGCGACTTCGGTATCCGGCGCCAGCACCACCGCGTCGCCGTCGAGCCGCGCGCTGCCGTTGCTCACACGTGCGGCGCGATCGGCCGTCGCCGCTTCGCCGAGCAGTATCTGTCCCGGCTTGAGCGCGATGCCGCCGTCCAGCGGCGCCTGCGTCAGCGGCGACGCCAACACCACGATGGTCTCGCCGGGCGCCGAGGCCTGCTCGACCGCCTGCAACGATGCATAGGGCCGGGCGCGGCTGCCATCGGCGCTGTCGGTTGCGGTGGCGCTGACGTAGAGCACGCGGCCCGATGCCTGCGCGGCGATGCTGCCGCCGGCGAACAACACGATCGCAACAGCGGCGGACACCGCCGCCGACCCCATCCGGATTCGCAATGCAGTTTGCATTTTTGTCCCTTCAGCGCCAGGGCAGCGACTCGACTGCGGCTGAAGGATCGCCGGGGTTTGCGCATCGCCGTCAGAGTGAAGAAGGACGAACCGATTAGCGGATGAGGCCAAACCTGTCGGCCTTCTACGGCCGACACAGTACGAAACGCCCACTGCCGCACGCGCTATCGCCGACGCTAACTCAGCGTCAGCGGACAGAACCCACGCGTTGCGCCGCCGGCGGTCGGCTGCGCCGGCAAATGCGCCAGGCCCGCGCCGGCAAGGCCGACCATCAAGCCCAGATTGCCGCGGTCGTGCGTCCAGCCCGCGCGATATTCATCGACGGCGAACGCGGGCGCATCCATGTCGAAATCGAAGCCCAGCGCGGCGGCGACCTTGGCCAGCGCCAGATGCACGCCGGCGCTGCCGTGACACAGCGAATCGTCCTTCAGCCGTCCGAACCATTCCACGCTGCGCGCGAACGCGGCGCGCACGCAGTCGCGTTGCCACGGCTCCAGCCCGTCCCAGGCCTGCGCGCGTGCGAGCAGGAAACCGGCGGCGCCGTTGCACCAGCCCAGCGAATACTGCGGCTGCGCTTCGCGCGTGTCCGGCCACAAGCCGATGTCGGCGTCGAACAATCGGTCTTCGCGGCGCAACGCGTGCAAGGCCAGTTCGTTCATGGCGGTATCGTCGAGCGCTTGCGCCAGCTGCATCAACGCGAAGGCGATGCCGCTGCCGCCGTGGGCGAAGCCGGTCACGCAGCGATCGACGCCGTGCAGCCACCACTCCGGACCGTCGTCGCTAGGTCGCGCCGCGGCGATCAAGCCTTCGCCGAGACGGCGCGCGACGGCGAGCAAGCGCGTGTCGCCGTCGAGACGATGCAGGGCCAGCGCGACCAGGGCGATGCCGGCGGCGCCGTCGATGATGTCGAAGCGGTCCGCGCTCCACTGCGGCTCGCGCGCAAGGAAGGCTTCGACAGACAACTTCCGCAATTCCTCGTCGCCGCGTTCGACCGCGGCTTCGGCCAAGACCAGGATCAATCCTTCCATGCCCGAATATGCGCCGCTGCCGAGCATCGCGCTGCGCTCGACCAGGATACGCCGGCCGGTCGCGATCAGGCGTTCGGTCAATGCATCCGTGCCGGCATCGGTGCCCGGCGCATGGCGGCGCGACAGGAAGGCGAGGATGCCGCCGAGCCCGGTGTAGAGGTCCGGTCCCATCGGCATGATCGCGAAATCGCCGCCGGGCGTGCCAGCCGGCGGGCTGTACGTCCACAGCACGCTGCCGTCGCCCTCGCCGCTCACCGAGCCGTCGTCCAGCGCCACGGCCACCGATGCGGCGAGATCGCCGTGCGCATGTCCGGCGCAACCGGCGCCGCCGTGGCAACCCAGCGCGACCGCAACAAAGCTCAGCTGGCGCGCGATCCACGAAGCATCGGCGAAACGATCCAGGCGCTCGCGCACCAGTTGCAAGGCCGAGCGCTGGAAGAAACCGGTGATCGTGCTGAACGGGCTGTGCAGATCGCAGCCGTCCAGCCGCGCTTCGAAATAGGGAATATCGAACTGCAGCAGCTGCTGGCGCTCGCTGTCGTAGAGATGGCGCAGGAACGGCTTGCCGGCTTCCTCGCGCCGCAGCTTGAGCAGAAGCGCATCGGCCGCGGCCGGTTCGGCCAGAGCCGGATGCGTGGTCTCGGCCAGGAACAGCCCGTACAGATAGGTGTGGCGCATGATCTGCCGCGAGCGCAACGACGCGGCATCGTCCAGCAGCGCGGCGACCTCCCGCGTTTGCGCCGTCAACGCCGTCGCCGCGCCGCGGTAACCGTCTGCGAAGGCCTCGAAGTACGCCGCGAACGCCGCAGGTTCGCCGTCCACGCGCGGCACCGGGCTGTCGATGCGGATCGCATCGTGCACCCGCGACAAGCGCATGCTCGCGGTCTTGGCGTCCACCGCGACCTCGCGCGACACCGGCGCGGCCACGCGGTCGCCCTGCGCCGCGCCGGAGAACACGCCCTCGCGCGTGCGCCGCAGCGACACCACGCCGACGCCGAGCACCGATTCGCCCAGGCGCCGGTCCAGTTCGTGCTCGGCGTCCATGATCGTCACCGCCGACGCCGCCTGCCGATCGATGCGCGCGGTGTTGGTGAACAAGGCCTCGACATCGACGAAGAACGGCCGGCCCTGCGCGTCGGTGACGATGTTCTCGAAATGGATGTCGGTGCCGCACAGCAGGTGCGCCACCGCGGTGCAGGTGCCGAGCGAGCGATAGAAACGCGTGGCCGCCTCTTCTCCCTGCGCTCCGCCGCCGCGCACGCCGAGTTGCCAGCCGTAGTGTTCGCGATCGATCGACTGCAACACGGCGATATCGGCGTCGGCCATGCGCTGCAGGCGCGCGTACAGCAAGTCCAAGCCCAATCCGCGCGGCTTGTAGTACAGGTCGAACGCGTCGAAGCGGTAACGGATCGTCGCCCGCGCGCCGCGATGCGGGTCGCCCTGGCCGAACTCGATACGCAGCGGCGCCAGATCGGGCTTCAGGCCGAAGCCTTGCAACGCCTGCCCATCGGCTGCCAGATGCTCAAGGTGATCCCCAAGGAATTCGACGAAGCCATCGCAGAAGCGCTGCGCGCGCCGATAAAGGAAGGCGTAGCGCTGGCGCAGATCGCGCGCGCGTTCGCCCTCGCCGATGGCCTGCACGAAGGCGACGAACACCGTATCGCCGACCGCGGTGGCGGGCCTGGCCTGCGGCCCGGGCGCGGTGCCGGCATAGCGATTGAGTTCGAACACGAACACTTTCTGGAACATCCAGCACAGCCGCTGCAACAGGTATTCGCCGGCGCCGTCGATCAACGCCGGATGCAGGCACGCCGGCACCGCGCTGGCGGCGACGCGCTCGACGATCCGCCCGCGCAGGGCCTCGGCTTCCTCGCGACAGATCGCGGCGATGTAGTAACGATCGAAATCCAGGCTGCTCATGTCATCGCGCTTCCGTCTTGGGTGCGTTCAAGGCCGCCTCGTAGCGGCCGAAGGTCCACGGCTCGGGCATCAGCACGCGATCGACGACCACGGTCGGGACCGAGGAAATGCCGTGCACGATCGCGCGATAACGCTGGCGTTCCACCTTTTGCGCGATGTCGGGCCGTTGCATGCAGGCGCTCAGTTGCGCCGCGCCGAAACCGTCCGCGGGCGCCGCTTCGGGAATCAATCGCCGCGCCAGCTCCGGAGCGGTGAGGCCGACCAGATCCTGGCCGTAGACGCGGTCGTACAAGGCCTTGGTATCGACGCCGGGACGTTCCTGCAGACAGGTCACCGCATGCGCCAGTTCGGTCGAACCGTCGCGGATCGGAAACGCCAGCACGCGGATCTTCGCCTGGCCGCCATCGACGAAACGCGCCATCAGCTTGGGCAGCATCTCGGCGTGAAAACGCTTGCAGGCCGGGCAGCCGTAGTCGGTGACCAAAACGATTTCGTGCGCCGCATCCGCCCGGCCCAGCACCGGCAAATCGTCGATCTGCATCGTCTGCAAGGGCTCCGAGCGCCCGGCCGCCATCAATACGAAACCCAGCGACACCGCCAGCAATACCACCAACGCCGACGCTCCGATCCAGATCCACGGTCCTTTCATGTCTTGCCCTCAGTGATGATGCAAACCGGCCACGGGGTCCAACCGCGCCGCGCGCGCCGCCGGCCACACGCCGGTCAGCAGGCCGACCAGCAGCGCGGTGACGATCCCGATCAGGCAACCCGAGCCGGACACAGTCGGTTCGCCGAAGTAACTCGACGTGGCGGTGATCGCCCACGCCGCCGCCGCGCCCAGCACCACGCCGAGCACGCCGCCGAAGCCGGTGAGGATCACCGCCTCGGCCAGGAATTCGAGGAAGATGCCGCCGCGCGAGGCGCCGATGGCGCGCTTGATGGCGATCTCGCGGCGGCGCGCATTGACGCCGGACAGCATCACGTTGCCGATGCCCAGCGCTGCCACCGCGAACACCACCGCCATCAGCAGGAACAACCCGGCGCGCACGCTGGCCAAAGTGGTGTCGAGGTAACTGCGCAGGCGTTGCGCGGTGACCACGATGAAGTCGTCCTCGCCGCGAGCGCTATGGCGGTGCTTGCGCAACTCGGCGGTGAGGCGACGGCCGATCGCGTCGATGTCGTCCTGTCCGGCGAAGCCTGCGTGCAGTTCCAGATCGCTGCGGCTGCCGTCGCTGTCCATCGCCCGCACCAGGCCGATCGGCGCGATCACTAACCGTTCGAAGTCGAATCCCAACGCGCTGCCGGCGCCCTTGACCACGCCGCTGACGCGACAGCTGCGCCCGGGCAGAACCAGATCGCGGCCGATCACTGCCGCCGCGCCGCCGAGCTCCGCCGCCAGACTGCGTCCGGCCAGGCATTGCCGGCCGCCTCCGCCGCGCCAGTCCTCGCGCGAGGGCCAGGCGCCGGCGACCAGTTCGATTTCGCCCAGCGCGAAATAGTCCAGGGTGGTGCCGTACACCGCCGCGGCGCTTTTGCGCGAGCCCAACGCGATCGCGTTGTTGAACGCGCCGTAGCGCAGCAGCGGCGCCACCGGCCGCTGCGGAAAGGCGCGCGAAACCGTGCGCAGGTCTTGCTCGGACAAGCGGTTGGCGGTGCCCAGCAGCAAGGATTCGTAGGAAGGATCGGCGCGCACGATCACCACTTGCCGGCCCATCGATTCGAACGAGCGCACCAGGGTGCGCGACAAGCCTTCCGACAGCGACGCCACCGACACGATGCCGGCCACGCCCAGGGCCACGCTCAGCATCGCCACCGCCGTGCGCACCGGGAAACTGCGCAACTGCCGCAGCGCGGCGTGAAAGGCTTCGCCGAGCACGAACCCGGCGCCCGGCGCGGCCGCGGGCAGGGCCGATGCGGCATCGGCGCGCGCGCGCGTCTGCGCGGCGGCGATCGCGGTGTCGTCCTGGCCGGGGCGCGCGCCTGCGGTCATTGGCTGCGCAACACGTTTTTCGGATCCTTGCGCGCGGCCTGCCAGGCCGGCGCCAGCGAGAACGCCAGCACCAGCGCGGTGGTCGCCATCGCCACCAGCGCGCAGGCCTGCCAGCCCAGCACCGGCGCCGAGTCCAGGCGCAATACGTTCTTGAGCGCGCCGGCGGCGATGCGGCCGAGCAACAGGCCCAAGGGAATCGAGATCAGACACAGCAGCAGCGCTTCGCACACGAACATCCACGCGATGTCGGCGCGGGTCGCGCCGATCGCTCGGCGCAGGCCGATTTCGCCCGAACGCTCGTCGGCGCTGAGGAACATCATGTTCATCACGCCCAGCGCAGCAACCAGCGAGGCCAGCAGCGAGATCCACGCCACCGTGCGGCCCTGGCTCTGGGTCGCGCCGCGCGCGCTGTCCAGCAGCGCCTGCTTGGCTTCGATGCGCAAATCGTCCGCATCAAAGCGGCCGCCGTACTTGCGCAGCAACAGCGCGGACAACTTCGCGCGCAGGCGCTCCATGTCGGCGCCGGCGGCAGCCTTCACCACCAGCCGGCCGCCGTCGTCGCCGGGCTTGACCAGCGCGCCGGCGCCGGCCAGCGGCAGGAACACCGCGTCGTCGTTGGACACGAACTTGCCCGGCTCGTCGGTCGCCGCCAGCACGCCGCCGACCACGTACCACTGCCCGCCCACGCGCAGGAATTTTCCGACCGGCGAGCGCCCGGGAAACAGCGCTGCGGCGATGCGCGCGCCGAGCAGGCATCGCTTGCCCGATCCGGCGCCGCGGCCGAGCCCGCGGCCCTGTCCGACTTGGATGCGATCGATATCGAAATAATCCTCGCTCACCGCCAGCACCTGCGCCACCTGCCGCGTGCCCGCTCCTTCCAGCAAGGTCGCCGCTCCGGACAGCTCCTGCACCAGCGCCGCGCGCGCGACCCATTGCGGCATCCGCTGCAGGTCGGACAGATCGCCGGACGACGGCACGAAGCCGCCGCTGGCGGTGGACTGGCCGCGGATCACCAGGGTGTCGTTGCCCAAAGTCTCGAAGCGGCGGCCTAGCACCTGCGCCATGCCCTCGGCGATGCTGGCCACGGTGGAATACGCCATCACCGCCAGCACGATCGCGCTGGCGCACAGCACGGTCGGGCGCGGACTGCGCGCCAGCGAGCGCGCGGCGTCGGTCACACCCGCCAGCCAGCGGCGCAAGCCGTCCATGCGCTCAGGCAAGCGCGGCGGCGTCGAGCACGCGGCCGTCGGACACCCGGATCGTGCGCTGGCAGCGCTCGGCCACGTGCGGCGCATGGGTCACCACGATCAAGGTGCGGCCGTTGGCGTGGATGCGCGCGAATACGTCCAGGACTTCGTCGGAGGTCTTCGAATCCAGATTGCCGGTGGGTTCGTCGGCCAGGATGATGTCCGGCTCGCCGACGATGGCGCGGGCGATCGCCACGCGCTGGCGCTCGCCGCCGGACAATTCGTCGGGCCGGTGCGCGGCGCGGCGCTCCATGCCCACCTCGGCCAGCGCGGCCGATGCGCGCGTGCGCGCCGCCGCGCGCGCCAGCCCGCGATAGCGCAAGGGCAGCATCACGTTCTCCAGCGCCGAGCAATTGCCCAGCAGATGGAAACTCTGGAACACGAAACCGATCGTGCGATTGCGAAAGCCCGACAGCGCCGCGTCGTCCTGGCGCTGCACCGGCCGGCCGTGAATGCGGATTTCGCCGGCATCGGGCGTGTCGAGAAAACCGATGATGTTGAGCAGGGTCGATTTGCCCGAACCCGAGGCGCCCATCACCGCGACGTATTCGTGCTGCGCCACCTGCAGATCGACACCGCGCAACACCGTCACTTCGGTCGCGCCGAGGCGGTAACTCTTGCGGATGCCGCTGAGCTCAACCGCGTTCATACGAGATCACGCGCACACGGGTGCCCGGCTGCAATGAGGGTTGGCCCGATGCCGGCACCACGATCAAGTCCTCGGCGCTGAGGCCGCGGCGGATTTCCTGGCGGCTGTCGTTGGCGTCGCCCAATTGCACTTCGCGCAGACTGGCGATGCCGTCGCGCACGACCAGCACGGTGCCGGTGTTGCCCTTGCCCGCCGCCGGCACCGCCTCGCCTTCCTCGCGCAACGCCGCGATCGGCACGGTCAACACCGGCGCGGCCTTGCGGCTGGGAAACTCGACCCGGCAGGTCATGCCGGTGCGCAGGCTGGCGCGGCGGGTATTGCGGATGTCGATCAATACCTCGTAGCTGGCCGCGCCGGTCGCGGCGGCGCCGTTGCCGCTGCCGGCGGCCGCGCGCGTGGGCGCCATCGACACCGAGCGCACCGTGCCCTGCAACGGCGTTTCGTCGAAGGCCGGCACCACCACGTTGGCGATCGCGCCGGGGCGGATCTTCCACACGTCGTATTCGCCGAGCTTGGCGGTGGCCACCAGCACGCTGGTGTCGGCGATGCGGGCCACGATCGAGCCGCTGAAGCTCAGCGCGCTGGGCACCGCGGTTTCGCCCGCCGACACGTCGATCGACAACACCGTGCCGTCGATCGGCGAACGCAGCAGCGACTTGTGCAGGCTGTCCTGCACTTCATCCACCAACGCGCGCTGGTTCTGGATGCGGGTGCCGCCCTGGCGGTATTCGGCGTCGGCCTGACGATAGGCCGCGCGCGCTTCGTCCAGGTCGGCCTCGCTGACCAACTGTTGCTTGCGCAGCTCGGTGAACCTGCGCAGCTTGGCCGCGGCCAGCTCGCGCGACGCGCGATTGACTTCGAGCGAGGCGACCTCGCCGTCGCGCCCGGCTTCGCGCTGGGCCAACTGCGCCTCGTACTGCTGCGAGCGCAGCTTCATCAGCGGCTGGCCGCGCTTGACCTCGTCGCCCTGGCGCACGTAGATCTCTTCCACCGCGCCCAGCACCTCGGCGGTCATCGCCAGTTCGTTGCGGTACGACAGCGTGCCGTCGGCGAAGATCACCGTCGGCAGCGCGTCGAGTTTCGGATTGACCACCGCCACCGGCGCGACCGAGGCGACCGTGTTGCGCGTCGCCAGCAAGCCCAGCGCCAACACGCACAGCGCCAGCGCGCCGGCGGCGATCGCCAGACGCCGCGGGCGGCGCTCAGGCGTAGACGGGGAGTTCATGGCGGGGTTCTCCTTGCGCGATCCGGCCCAGTTCGTGCACGTGATCGCCCGATTGGATCCATTGGGTGCGGTGGGTCACGATGATCTTCATCCCCGGCCACTGGCGCAGATGGCGCAGGATCGCGCCCTCGGTGGCGGCGTCGATGTCGCTGGTGAATTCGTCCAGCAGCATGATCGGCGCATGGCTGTACAGCAGGCGCGCCAGAGCGATGCGCTGGCATTGCCCGGCCGACAGACTCTGGCCGACCGCGACCACCTGGGTCTGATAGCCCAGCGGCCAGGCCACGACTTCATCGTGAATGCAGGCCGCGCGCGCGCAGCGCTCGATGCGCTCGACATCGGCCTGCGGGTCGAACATGGCGATGTTCTGCGCGACGCTGCCGGCGAACAATGCCGGATGCTGATTGAGGTAAGCCACCGCCGCCGCGCCGGCGGCGCCTTCGCGCTCGCCCTTGATGCGGATCTGCACGCTGCCGGCGTCGGGCAGCAACAGGCCGCCGATCAGTTTCAGCAAGGTGCTCTTGCCGCAACCCGAGGGCCCGACGATCACGTTCAGGCCGCGGTCGTCGAAACGCGCATTCAAATGCTCCAGCACCGGCGTGCCGGTGCCCAGGTAGGAGAAACCCAGATCGCGCACCGTCACCTGGCTGGGCTCATCCCACACCGGTGCCTGGGTGTCGGCCGGCGGCGCCGCGTCGTCCAGGCTCATCAGGCCCTGGATCGACTCGATGCGGTCGGCGTTGATCCGCACCACCACCAGCTGCATGAAGAACATCTGGATCGCGCGCACCGACGGGCCGGTCCAGCCGAGCAGGAAGTAGCAATAGAACGCGGTCTGGTCCGACAGGTCGATCGACGGGAACGCGACGAACAACAGCAACAGCGCCGCGATCGGCACCACCTTGTCCTGATAGGCGTACAAGGCCTCGAAGATCGCATTGAGCTTGCCGCGCGCCTCCAGCCACTTCTGATGCTCGCCGAAGCGCTCCATCAGGCGGTCGGCGAAGACCTGCTCTTTTCGGTTGACCTTGACGTCCACCGCCATGGTCAGGGTTTCGGCCAGAGTGCTGTAGTAACCCGAATAGGCCAGCACTTCGCCGCCGGTCAGGCGCAGCAAGCGTTTCCAGCACAGCACCAAGACCACGGTCGACAGCAAGGTCAGCGCAAGAAACAGCAACGCGACCTGCGCGCTCTGGAACGCCAGCACCGCCAAGGTCGCCACCAGCACGCCCGAATCCAGGATCAGGCCGGTGATGCGCGCGGACAGGAAGTCGCGCACGCCGGAGACCGAATTGACGCGCGCGATCAGATCGCCGGCGGGCAGCAGCGAAAAGATCCGCAGCGGCAGCCGCAGCAGGCGATCGACGAAGCGGGTAATCAAGGATCGATCCAGGCGCAGCTGGATCAGCAGCGATACCCGCGCGCGCATCCAGTGCGCGGCGACGAACGCCAACGACAGCACCAGCAATCCCACGCCCAGCCCGGTCGCGCTGCCCTGACCGCCGTAGGCCAGGAACGTCACCGCGCGGCTGAGCAGCCACGGGAAGGAAATCGTGGTGGCCACGGTCAGCGCGATCACGCTGAGCAGGAACAGCCACAGCGACCAGTTCTCGCCGAGAAATTCTTTGAACAGCTGGCCCAGCGGCGAGGTCTTCGCGCCCGCGGGCGTGGACGGATCGCGCTCGGCGCCGATGAACACGCCGCTCCACTGCGACTGGAACTCGGCATGGGCGAGGCGGCTTTCGCCGCTGGCCGGGTCCAGCACCGTGACCTCGCGCTCGTCGATGCCGCTGACCACGACGAAGTGCTCGCGGCGCAGATGCACGATGACCGGCAACGCCACGTGCTTCAGCGCTTCCACGCCGCCGTCGCTGGCCCGCAACGCGCGCGGACGCACGCCGCACATGCGCAGGACGTCGAGCATTTCCTTGGCCGACATGCCGCGCTGGCTGACCGGGTAGCGCGCCGCCAGCGCGAGCATGGGCATGCGCAGCCCGAGCCCGGACAACAGCATCGAGATACAGGCGTGGCCGCAGTCGGCGGCCGAGGTCTGACTGACGAACTTGGTCCGGGCCGCGCCGCGCCGCGTTGAAGGATTCACGTGCTATTCGTCCAGGCAGGAGCCCGCGAGGGGCGCGCAAGCGACCCCGTCCGATCCGCGCCGCGGTGGCCGGAGGAACCGGCACGACGACCGCCGCGCGGGCCGCGCGAACACGCGTCGCGTTTTCGCGACGGGCATCCGGCGCCGCGCGAGGCATCTGGCATCGCGGCGTGGATCAGGGCTGGGGTCGCGGTCTTGAAGGAGCCGCCCGCTTGCGGCCAGGCGGCTCCGGGAAGCCGATCAGCAGTGACCGACACACACCGAGTGGCCGTTGGAACAGCCGCACTCGCCGGTGAAGGAACAAAGCCAACCGCAACCGCAGACCACCGGCTTACCGCCGAACAACGCTTCGAGATTTTCGTCCGAGAGTTCCTCGGCGAACGGGACCGCTGTCGTGCTTGGATCCTGGACGAGATCGTGTTGCTGCAACATGGGGAAGTCCTCAGTTTTGACCACGAGCCGATGCGCTGCGTGGGTCGATGCCCCCCTGACTTTCGACGTTGCACTTGTTATCACGATGCCGTGCGCCGTTCCGAGGCCGTCGTCAAAGATCGTTTCGCTATGAGCTTATGACGTTTTTTCGACAGCGCTACGTCGCAGAAAAAATCTGCGAAATTTTTACATGAGGGCATCATCGTCTCACTTGCGAGCGCATGCGGCGGACATCGCTGTCGTTGTCTTGCATGCGGATCACTGCGAGCGACACGCGGCCGTTGATACGCGGATCGCGGCGCTGTCATGGCGTTGCCGGCGAGATCGCGGCGGCGATGCGGCCATCCAAGTGGCATCGTGCCGATCCGTTAAATGGCCGTTGTCTCATCCAGGCGCGGCCGGCATCGTGGCCGCAGGTCGAAGCCCGCATTCAGCGATTCGACTCGCGCCGCCGGCGTATTCAACTTCCACTCTCCGCGGAGCCCGCCGTGAAACTCGCCGTTATTCTCGCCCTGATTACCGCGCCGGCCTTCGCCACTGAATTGCCGCCGGACCTCGCCAAAGCGATTAACGACTACGACCGGGCGCAGGTCAGCAACGACACCGAGACGCTCGCGCGGCTGGTCGATGACGAATACATATTGGTGAATTCCGACGCGTCGGTGGAAAACAAGCAACAGTTTCTGGCCGATTTCCACTTGCCGGGATTCAAGATCGATCCGTATGCGCTGCAGGAGCGGATACAGAAGGTATGGGGCGACGGCGCGGTGATCGGCGGCCTGCTCCATCTGGGCTGGACGCAGGACGGCCGCCACCAGACGCGCACCTTGCGGGTGTCTTACGTCTGGGCCAAGCGCGACGGCCGCTGGCGCGCCACCTACGGCCAGGTGACGCGCGTGCCTTGAGTTACACGCCCATCGCGATTTCCAGCAGCACCCGCCAGGCGTTCATGGGCAACCATTCCTCATAGCCGTCCCACTTTTCGTACTTCGGAAGTTTCACGGTGTCCGGAACCTTCATGAAGGGCGTGCCCTTCTTGAGTTCGGCAAGAATCGCCGCGCGCAGGTCGCGTAGATAATCGAGTTGCTCCGCGACGCTCGCCCGGGGCCCGACCGCCGCGTTGTGCGCATACATCACCCGGTCGAAATCCAGCTTGTCCATCTCGGCGAGGGTTCGCTCCCACTCGCGCGGCGAGAAATCGGGCATGTAGGTGAAGCCCACGCGCTTGGGCACGACCAGATCGACGGTGTAGATCGCACGCTCCTTCGGAAACTGGAATACGGTCATGCCTTCGCCGTGATTCGGGCCGAAATACAGCAGATTGATCGCGGCGTGCCCCAGCTTGAGTTCGTATTTTGTCCCGGACCAGGTTTTGTCCGGCATAACGACATCGGGGCTGGGATGGCTTTTCAGCCAGTTCGCGGCCGCCTCGTGGCTCAGCACCGTCGCCCCTTGCGCCTTGAATACTTCGCCGCCGCTGATGTGATCGTAATGATTGTGCGAATACACCAGATAGCGGATCGGTTTATCGGTCAATTTTCGTATGGCCTGCAACGAGGCCTCGGCGAATTCCTTGTCGAAGCTGTCCATGACGATCACGCCGTCGTCGGTGACCATGAAGGCGTTGAAGGCCATTCCGGCACCGAAGCTGTAGAGCCCCGGAGCGATCTGGGTGGTCTGGTAGGCCGGATGCGCCTGCGCGGCGGGGCTGATCGCGCCCAACCCTAAGACCATCGCGGCGAGCGTCAGCAGCCGGACCCACGGATTATTGCAGCGCATCGTTCGCAGCCTCGGATCACCAGGACCCAGTATGGCCAGGCGCTGTATTCGGACCAGAGCCATTCACGCGATAAATCGAATGCCACTGCGTTATTTTGCGTATGAGACGCGAATTGTTACGCGACGTCCGCGCCTCTCTCACCGGGAGATAACGCCGCAGCGCTTATCCATGGGCGCTCCCATCCTGAAAGGCGCGATGCCATGAACAGGTCGAAGCAGAAAGGCGAAATCGAGCGGCTGGAGAAATCGTTTTGGCAGTCGATGCTGGACGGCGCACCCGAAGTGGCCACTAGAATGCTGACCGAGCCCGCGGTGATGGTCAGCGCGCACGGCACGAACAAGTTCGACCATGCCGCTTACCTGAAAATGGCGAACGACGACAAATTCAAGTTGACCGACTACGAAATATCCGGGATGGACGTTGTTTTCCCGACCGACGATGTCGCCGTCGCCAGCTACCACGTAAACCAGAAGATGCAGATGAACGGCAAACCCATGGAGATGGAGGTGTACGACACCTCCACCTGGGTCAAGGTGGACGATCGCTGGCTGTGCGTGATGCACACCGAGAGCCCTGTCGCCTCTAAACATTGACCGCGCCGCCGCGCTCTTGATCAAAGCCGGGGCGCGGCGTTCGGGCCAACGAGTATTTTCGGTTGGCGCGCCCGACCGGCGCGCCGACCGTTGCCAACAATCGATCCGATGAGCGAGCATCCCCTCATGTCCGGGACGCCTCGCGCAATACTTGTCGAGCTTCGCCGGGCGAAGCCGACAGGAGAGGATCGAAAATGCAGCAACCTTCAGGGCTCCGGTCGCCGGCCGCGTATTTCGAGCGGGTCGATACGAAGCGCTTTCGCGCCACCGAGCATGTCGGCGGCGGCTGGAATCCCGCCGAACAGCACGTCGCTCCCGCCTTCGGCCTGCTCGCGCACGCGGTAGAAGCCGATCGCGATGCGCGCCGCAGCGACGGCTTGCGCCTCGCGCGCCTGTCCTACGACATTCTCGGCATCATTCCGATCGACGTCGTCGACATCGAGGTCGCCGTGCTCAGGCCCGGCCGCACCATCGAACTGGTCGAAGCGCGCCTGAGCCACGCCGGCCGCGTCGCCCTGATCCTGCGCGCCTGGCTCATGCAGGAATACGACACCGCCGCCTTCGCCGGCACCTCGCTGCCGCGCATCGCCCCGCCCGACCAGATGGAGCCGTGGGAACCGGGCTCGTTATGGCCGGGCGGATTCGTCCGCAGCGTAGACGTGCGCCGTGCGCAGATCGAACCCGGACGGGCGTCGTATTGGCTGCGCACCGCCGTGGCCTTGATCGGCGGCGAGCAGGTCAGCGCGACCGCGCGGGCCCTGGGCATGCTCGACATCTCCAACGGCATCACGCCGCGGGCGACGCCGGAAGCTGTCGCGTTTCCGAATCTCGACCTCACCGCGCATCTGTTCGCGCCGCCCAGCGGCGAATGGCTGGGGCTCGACACCACGGTCAGCTTCGGCGCGGGCGGTTTCGGCCTCACCCACAGCATCATTCACGACAGCGGCGGCCCTATCGGCGCGGTGTCGCAGTGCCTTACCGTCAGGCCGCGCGTGTGATCGATGGGCCTGCCCTGCGGCGGGCCCATCGCAAAAACCAGGCGACTTACTTCGGCGCGCCTTCCGGCGCCGTCGTCAGAATATCGTCGTCCTTCGTCCACGCAGGCGTGGTGATGGCGTAGTACTCCAGCGCTTCGCCCTTGCTCGCGCGAATGGAACGCACGACGCTCGGCGGAATCAGGACGAACGAGCCCGGACGCACCGCGTGCGCCTTGTTGCCCAGCCACACCTCGCCGCGCCCCTTGAGCACGAAGAACGACTCTTCGCCGACCTTGTTATGGCTCCACGCGCTGGCGCGGCCCGGCTCCAGCCGGAACAACGCGACGCTGCCCTGATCGGTTTTGGCGCCCAGCGCCGCGCTGCGACCGGTGAGTTCCTGCAAGAAAACACCCGGCGACACGGTGACGACAGGAAGATCGTCCGGATGCAGAGCGGTCTGGGAATAAGCGCTGGTCGCGAAAGCAAGCAGGGCCAGGAGCGAGTACGAAAGTTTCATGCGAGCGCACGGCATTGGGGAAGAATCCAGCATACACGGCGCGGTTTTTTCCGTGGCATCGCCATGGATGGCACGCGGAGGATTGCGCACCTCGATTTTTCTCGCGCCGCTTGCTTGATCCGCCGCACCACGCTCACGCCGCCACCGTGTTCAGCAACGCCGAAACAAGCCGCCGGACCGGCGGCTTTTCCGATACGGGCGGCAGCCCGGTTTACCGATATTCGTGCACTTCCACGCCGCCGACCGGCTGACGCACAATGGGACGCAATTCGAAGGCCGCCCACTGTCATCCGTCGCGGGTGACAGTTCGCCGATCACCTGTCGCAACCCATTGCTCGGACGCGGTGGCCAAGGCCTGGGTGAACGATCGGCCGCCCCTACGCCCCGCTTCGGAAAACCACGATGCCCTATCGACTGAATGCTCTGTCTCTCGGCCTGACCCTGGTGCTGGCCGGCAGCCTCGCCGCGTGCAAACCCGCCACGAACGAAACCGCGTCCGCGCCGGCGCAAGCCACCGCCCCCGTCGCCGCGCCGGTCTCCGGCATCGATCTGACCGGCCTGGACAAGACGGTGAAGCCGGGCGACGACTTCGACGCGTTCGCCAACGGCGGCTGGCGCAAGAACTTCGAGATCCCCGCCGACCGCTCCAACTACGGCGCGTTTACCCAGCTGCTTGAGACCGCGGAGAAACGCAACGCCGAGCTGATCGCGGAACTGGCCGCCGGCAAGCCCGCGGCCGGCACCGACGCGCGCCGCATCGCCGATTTCCATACCGCCTACATGGACGAAGCCGGCACCGAGAAGCGCGGCCTGCAGGCGCTGCAGCCGCAGCTGGACGCGATCGGCGCGATCGCCTCGCCCGGCGATCTTTCGCGCGCGTTCGGCGCCGGCGTGCGCGCCGACACCGATCCGCTCAACTCGACCAACTTCCACACCGACAACCTGTTCGGCGTGTTCGTCGCCAAGGATCTGCAAGAGCCGGCTTATGTCGCCACGCTGATGCAGGGCGGCCTGGGCATGCCCGACCGCGAGTACTACCTGTCGTCCGACAAGGAGATGGTGGAGACGCGCAAGAAGTACGAAACCTATGTGATCGCGCTGCTGAAGCAGGCCGGCATCGCCGATGCCGACAGCAAGGCGAAGGCGATCATCGCCCTGGAAACCAAGATCGCCAAGGCGCACGCGCCGCTGGTCGATTCGCAGAACGTGCACAAGGCCAACAACCCCTGGGAAACCTCGGCGTTCGCCCAACGCGCCCCGGGCATCGAATGGGCGGCGTTCTTCGACGCGGCCGGACTGGCGGCGCAGAAGAAGATCGTCGCATGGCAACCCGGCGCGATCGCCGGCATCGCCCGCCTGGTCGGCAGTGAACCCTTGCCGGTGTGGAAGGATTACCTGACCTTCCACGCCCTGGACCATGCCGCCTGGAACGAGGCCCTGCGCGGCCCCGGCGAATTGCCCAAGGCCTACACCGACCTCGCCTTCGGCTTCCACGGCACTGCGCTCGCGGGCACGCCGCAGGCGCGCGAACGCGGCAAGCGCGCGCTCGATGCGACCAGTTCCGCGCTCGGCGACGCGCTGGGCAAGCTCTACGCGGCGAAGTACTTCCCGGCGGCGTCGAAGGCGAAAGTCGAGGAGATGGTCGGCAACATCCTCGCCGCCTTCGACGAACGCGTGGATTCGCTGACCTGGATGACGCCGCAGACCAAGGCCAAGGCGCGCGAGAAGGCCAAGTCGATGCGCGTGAGCGTCGGCTATCCCGAACGCTGGCGCGACTATGCCTCGCTCGACATTCGTCCCGACGACGCACTGGGCAACCGCCTGCGCGCGGAACTGCACGAATACCGCTACCAGCTCAGCAAACTCGGCCAACCGGTCGATAACGGCGAATGGTGGATGACGCCGCAAACGGTCAACGCCGTGCAACTGCCGCTGCAGAACGCGATGAACTTCCCGGCGGCGATCCTGGACAAGCCGTTCTTCGATCCCAACGCCGATGCAGCCGCGAACTACGGATCGATCGGCGCGGTGATCGGCCACGAAATCAGCCATGGCTTCGACGACACCGGCGCGGAGTTCGACGGCCAAGGCCGCCTGGCCAACTGGTGGACGCCGGCGGACACGCAGCATTTCGAGGAAGCCACGAAGAAACTCGCCGACCAGTACAGCGCCTATGAGCCGTTGCCGGGCCTGCACGTCAACGGCAAACAGACCTCGGGCGAGAACATCGCCGACGTGTCGGGCCTGACCATCGCCTACATGGCCTATCGCAAATCCCTCGGCGGCAAGCAGGCGCCGGTGATCGACGGCCTGAGCGGCGACCAGCGCTTCTTCCTCGCCTACGCCGAAACCTGGCGCAGCAAGATCCGCGATGCGGCCTTGCGCCAGCGCATCCTCACCGACGGCCACGCGCCGGCCGCGCAGCGCGCGCAGACCGTGCGCAACATCGACGCGTGGTACGACGCCTGGGGCGCGAAGCCGGGCGAGAAGCTGTATCTGGCGCCGGCCGATCGCATCAAGATCTGGTAACGGGCATCGCCGCAGGAAACCGTCGTCCCGGCCGCCGGCCGGCCGGGACGACAACGCGATCTCGCGTAGTCTGTGCGGGCGTCCAGTCCACCACCGGAGACACACCGTGAGCAATTCGGCACTCGCGACCTGGCATCGGATGGTCGAGACCCGCGATCCCTCTGGCCTGCACGCGCTGCTCGCCGAGGACGCCACCTTCCATTCGCCGGTCGTCCACACCCCGCAACACGGCCGCAAGCTGACGGCGTGGTACCTCAACGCGGCGTTCCAGGTGTTCTTCAACGACAGCTTCCGCTACGTGCGCGAGATCGTCGGCGACAGCGACGCGATGCTCGAATTCGAAACGCAGATCGACGGGATCATCGTCAACGGCGTCGACATCATCACCTGGAACGCAGCCGGGCAGATCACCCAGTTCAAGGTCATGCTGCGGCCGTTGAAGGCGATCAACCTGATCCATCAGCGCATGAGCGCGTCGCTGCAAGCCGGCCAGTAAGCGCGCGGGCAAGCCGCAAGCGAAGGCAGGGCGGAACCGCGCCCGCTCAGGTCAAGTGAAGCCCGCCATCCACATCGATCACGATGCCGGTGACGAACCCATTACGCACGAGGAAGGCGATCGCGTCGGCGACTTCCTCCGCTTGCCCGGCGCGGGCGAGCGGGGCCTTGCGGCTTTCGCGGTCGAACATGCCGGCGGGCTTGTCGTCCCACCACGGGGTATCGATCACGCCGGGAGACACGGCGTTCACCCGCAGCGGCGCGAGCTCGCGCGCCAGGGTCGGAACCAGACGGTTGATGGCGCCGTTGATCGCCGCGAGGCCCGCGGTCCCGGGATTGGCGAAGCGCCCCGACGCCGCGGACACGAAGGTGATCGAGCCGCCTTCGGCCAGATGCGGCAGCGCCGCCTGGGCGCTGTTGAAATGCACCCAGAACTTGGCCTGGAAGCCGCGCCGCACATCGTCCGCGGCGAGCGCGGCGAACGGCCCGGCGCCGGCGCCGCCCGACGCCGCGATGACCAGGTGACCGATCGGCGCGATCTGCGCGAACAGCCGGTCCAGCGATGCGCGATCGGCGGCGTCGGCGAGCTCCCCTCGCGCGCCCGGCCCCAGTTCGTTTATCGCCTTATCCAGTTTTTCCTGGTTGCGGCCGACGACGATCGTGGGCGTGCCCGAGCGCGCAAACAGCGCGGCGGCCGCAAGACCGATGCCGGAGGTGCCGCCGATCACGACGATGGGAGCCAATGCGGTCATGCGAGTTTCCTGGGGAGTCGGGCTGCGCTGGGATCGACGCGAATCTTCCGGCCGGGCGATCAGGCGGATTTATCGGATGCGAAAGCTGGCCTGTCAATGCCGCCGCCGGCGTGGCAGCGGCCCGTCGTCGGCGATCGATTGCGTTTGCGCTGAACGTGCTTTGAAATAAGGCACAGCCGAGCACGCACCCGGCCGAACCGGAGCCGTATGGACGCCACCCATTTATTCGAGCTGGTGATCGTGATGTTCATGGCGATCATCGCGCTGCACTACGTGGCGCATAAGCTCGGCCTGCCGCCGTCGGTGGGACTGCTCGCCGGCGGCGCGGCGCTGGCCTTCCTGCCGGGCCTGCCCAGCATCGCGGTCGATCCCGAACTGGTGCTGGTGATCTTCCTGCCGCCGTTGCTGCTCGACGGCGCCTGGTCCATCGCATTGGCGCGCCTGCGCCGCCACCTGATCGGCATCGGTTCGCTGGCCGTGGGCGCGGTGCTGTTCACCTGCATCGTCGTGGCCGTGGTGACGCATCTTCTGTTCCCGAGCTTGCCCTGGGCCGCTTGCGCCGTGCTCGGCGCGATCGTCTCGCCGCCCGACGCCGTTTCCGCCCGCGCGGTGCTGCAGCGGGTGAAGCTGCCGCGGCGCCTGCAGAT
Organism: Lysobacter sp. TAB13; assembly: GCF_052113885.1. NCBI lineage: Bacteria > Pseudomonadati > Pseudomonadota > Gammaproteobacteria > Lysobacterales > Lysobacteraceae > Lysobacter > Lysobacter sp. TAB13. The sequence continues at coordinate 65,926 of NZ_JBFRDR010000007.1, forward strand.
CCTGCTCGAAGGCGAAAGCCTGCTCAACGATGCCAGCGGCCTGGTGCTGTTCCGCTTCGCCATCGCCGCGGGAATCACCGGGGCCTTCAGCGCGGCCGGTGCGGTGGGAAGTTTTTTCCTGCTGGCGCTGGGCGGCGCGCTGGTCGGCGCGGCGATCGGCACCGCCTGGGTCCTGCTGGTGCGCCGGCTGGGCGATGAGTATCTGATCATCGCCGCCACCGCGCTGTTGTCCTGGGCCTCTTACCTGCTCGGCGAAATGCTGCACGTATCGGGCGTCATCGCCACGGTGACCACGGGTTTGGTCGTCAGCTGGCATCAGAGCAACGTGCTTACCGCCTCCACCCGCATGCGCGGCACATCGTTCTGGGATGTCCTGGTGTTCCTGATGGAGGCTTCGGTCTTCATCCTGATCGGCCTGTCGCTGCGCGGCGTGGTCGAACGCGGCGGCGGCTTCGGCGTGGTGGCCTCGACGATGGGTTGGAACATCCTCGCGATCCTGGCCGCGCTGATCGTCGCCCGCTTCGCCTGGGTGTTCGGATCGGACTGGATCATCAAGCTGTGCAACGCGCTGGGCTTCAATCGCTACAAGCCCATCGGCGCGCGCGGCTCGACCATCCTGAGCTGGTCCGGCGTTCGCGGCGTGGTCACCCTGGCCCTGGCACTGAGCGTGCCGGAAGGCTTCCCCGGCCGCGATTTCATCCTGGTGACCTCGTTCGCGGTGATCTTCGCGACCGTGCTGGTGCAGGGCACGACGCTGGGACGGGTGATCGGCTGGGCGAAGCTGACCGAGCCGGACACGGAAAAACCGCGCCTGACCATGAGCCAGGCCGAAGCCGCCATGGCCCAGGTGCAGTTCGCGATCGTGCAGACTCTGGCCTACGACAGCGAAGGCAACCTCATCCATCCCAAGCTGCTGGAAAAGTATCAGCGCAAGTCGGTGGCGATCGTCGATTATGCCGAGCGCACCGAGCACTACACGCCGCTGATCCACGCCCACTTCGATGTCGTCCTGGAAGCCGTCGCCTGCGGACGCCGCGAACTCATCCGCCTGCACCGCGCCGGCGATATCGACGACGAGACGCTGCACGAACTGGAACGCGATCTCGACCTCGAAGAGCTGAGCGCGATTTCCGCCAAGGCGTGAGGGAGTGAACGACAGCGCCCCGGACTTACCCGGGGCGCTGCCTGATCGCATCGCTCAGCGCGCCGGCTCCGGCAGCGCCTGCAAATCCACGCGCGGCTTGAACCACGACGCGGTGCGGTTGAACGTGGTGCCGGGCGTGGCCGACTTGTCGAAGAAGCCGGCATTGCGCAGGTAGAAAGCCGGAGCGATGGCGCCGCCGGTGACGTCCAGGCGCTGGCGATTTTGCGCGGTCGCATCGACCGTCAGGCGCGCCGATTTCACTTCCGTCCATGCACCGTCGCTGCCGACCGCCCACTGGTTGCCGTACAGCGCCATGCGGTCGCGGTAGCCCAGGTCAGGGTTGAAGGATTCGATGAACGAGTACACGCCCTTGTGGTAGCTGGACAGGCCCTCGTACTTCCAGCTGGCGATGAACTTCCACTTGCAATCGCCGTAGCCGAGCAAGCACGGCGTGCCGAACCAGGCCGAGAACACCGTGTTGCCCTGCCCGTCCGGACGCGCCCGGGTGATGAAGCGATAGGTGTGGCCGGGCTTCCAGTCGTAACGCAGGAAGCTCTGGCCGCCGGTGCCTTCGCCGCCGAAGTCCTGCGCGATCACGTCCTTGCCTTTCTTCAGCAAGGTCGTCTTGCCGTTGGGCGCATCCCAGACCGAGAACAGCACGCGGCGCTCTGTGGCCGAATTGACCTGGATACCGAAATAGCCCTGGGCGAAGCCGTTGGCCATGAAGTACGAGCCGATCGGATCGTATTTCCTCGGCACGGTCAGCTCGCTGTAGAAATACTCCGTGTTCTCCGGGACCGCGAAGCCCAGATGCCCCGAAGGCCCGCGGCGCGACCAATAGAAGTTGGCCGGATCGTCGGCGAAGACCAGCCCCGCGGCGGTGGCGCTGCCGCCGACCTCCAGGCCGGAGATATCGCCATAGTAGTCGCCGTCGCTGCTGACGCCCTGCAGATCGACCTTGACGTAGCCCGGATGGCCGATGCTGAAGGTGCCGGCGTGGAACGAGGCCGTGTCGGTGCCCGACAGCGACGCGAGCCGGCGCTGGCCGTCGATGGATACCTCCACGGTGCTGCGGTTGGCGCCGTTCAAGGCGCCCACCAGCGAGACCTCCAGCTTGCCGGCCTGCTTGACGTAGAAGTACACGCTGGCGACGGCCTTGGCCGAGTTCCAGTTGTGCAGGCCGGTGTTGTCGACCAGCTCTTCGCCGTTCGCGGCGGGCCGGGTGATGAAGGCGTTGCCTCCCAGTGGAACGACGGTTTTCGTCTGCGCGAACGAGGAGCCGGGCAGGAGCGCCAGGGATAACAGGAACCAGAAAGCGAGATGTCGCATGGTCGTTCTCCGTATGCGAAGTTCGGGCGGTGCGTCGGGGAAAAAGCCGGCGATGAAGCGCTGCGCGTTCGGATTGCCTTCTCGCATTGCGTGTACCCCCATGGATCGGAACAGGCGCAATCGCGCGACGGCCACTGCGGCCGGCAAGGAATTCGCAGGCGCCGCATCGCAAGCGGCGTGCGTGTCGCCAAGTTGGGGGTAGGCGAGGTGGCGGCGATTACGTCACAGCCTTTCGAACAACGTCAATGGAGCGCGAGCCGTGTAATTCCGCGACCACGCCACGACGGGGCTTTGCGAGGATTAACAGGCGCCCATGAAATCTTTCCGCGGCCTTCGCGCGGGACGCGATGGCGCCAAACGCGCCGAAGGCGGTGGCCCAAGCGGCCGCTTTCGGCGCGTTCGACGGCTTTTCTATCGTCTGTAAATTTAAAACACATGTTTTCGATACCACCGCCGAAAAACAAGACGCACATAGCAGAATACAGCTGCATTGTGCATCGCAATGTGCATTTCCGCTGCGTGTAATATATTTTCACGACAGTCCAGGTGGGGCTGGACTGAGAGTCGTAGCGATGGCGTGGCAGCGGCGTTTCGCCGCGGCCATGCGATGGCCGGATTGCGTTACCGGCGCGGCGCTCGCGGTTGTGAATCGTGCAAGCCAGATCCGTTCCGCTTCATCCGGCGTGAGTTCTGCTCGATGACATTCGATTAGTTCAAACGACCCTCCAGCGACCATCGCCGCGCGCCACGGCGCAGCGGCAGCACACCTCATGCCATCGACAACAACGGACCCGATCGCCCCGGGTCCGTCGCATCGACGCGGCCTGTGGTTTCGATCATTCCTTCGGAGACCGCCATGACCTCGCAAGACCGTCGCCAATTCCTGAAACTGGCCGCCACCGCCGCGGTCATGGGCAGTCTGCCGCCTTCCATCCGCGCCGCGCTGGCGATACCGGCCGCGCGCGTCACCGGCACCATCATGGACGTGCAGCACGTGGTGATCCTGATGCAGGAAAACCGCTCGTTCGATCATTACTTCGGCGCCTTGAAGGGCGTGCGCGGATTCGGCGATCCGCGCCCCATTCCCCTGCCCGGCGGCGCGCCGGTGTGGCAGCAGCCGCGCGCGGTGGGTAGCGCGGACTACCTGTTGCCGTTTCATCTCGACACCCGCGTGACCTCCGCGCAATGCCTGGCCGATATTCCGCACAACTGGAAGGCCTCGTATCCGGCCTGGAAAGACAGCTACGAGGGCTGGGTTCCGGTCGAAGGCAAGAACTGCATGGGCCATTTCACCCGCAACGACCTGCCGTTCTACTACGCGCTGGCCGATGCGTTCACGGTATGCGACGCCTACTACTGCTCGGTCCACGGCCCGACCAATCCCAACCGCATGCACGTGTTCACCGGCACCAGCGGACTGGCGGTGGGCGACGACAACTTCCAGGCCGTGTACAACAACGACGACGGCAACTGGACCTCGGACATGTCGCGGGACAAGCCGAGCTTCAAGGGCCTGACCTGGTCCACCTACGCCGAAGGCCTGCAAAACGCCGGGATCTCGTGGCGCGTGTACCAGGAGTACGACAACTACGGCGACAACTCATTGCCGAGCTTCGCCAACTTCCGCAAGCTCGATCGCGAGTCCGAGCTGTACAAGCGCGGCCGCGCCTGGGTCGCCGGTTCGACCCAGGAAAACGCCTACACCTCGCGCGGCGAGCACCTGATCGCCGCCTTCGCCAAGGACGTACGCGAAGGCACCTTGCCGGCCGTGTCCTGGATCGTGCCGTCGGAGATCATGTCCGAGCATCCGGCGCATCCGCCGGCCTACGGCGAATCGCTGAGCGCGCGGATGCTGGAAGCGCTGGTGGCGAATCCGGAGGTGTGGTCGAAAACGGTGTTCATCATCAACTACGACGAGAACGGCGGTTTCTTCGATCACGTCCCGCCGCCGCTGCCGGCGCTGACCTACGCGATGGGCATGAGCACGGTCGATACCAGCACCGAAAGCTACAAGGGCGTTGCGGTCGGATTGGGCGTGCGCGTGCCGATGCTGGTCATCTCCCCATGGAGCAAGGGCGGCTGGGTCGATTCGCAGGTGTTCGATCACACCTCGGTTCTGCGTTTCCTGGAAAAACGCTTCGGCGTCATGGCGGAGAACATCGGCCCATGGCGCCGCACCGTCACCGGCGATCTGAGCACCGCCTTCGATTTTGCCGAGCCGCCCGACATGAGCTGGCCGGAGCTGCCGGACACCAGCGGCCATATCGCCGGCGCCGATCAAAGCTGCGGTTTCGCCAAGCCGCAGGCGCCGGAGGTGGGCGAGCAGACGATGCCGCACCAGGAATCCGGCCGGCGCCCGGCGCGGGCGCTGCCGTACCAGTTGCACACGCACGGACGAGTCGACACCGACGCGGGCCGGTATTGGCTGGATTTCGCCAACGAAGGCGTGGCCGGCGCGGGATTCAACGTCTATGCCGGCAACCGTATCGACGGGCCGTGGTTCTACACCCTCGGCGCGCCGGCCAACGGCGCCGGCCGCGTCGAGCTGTCGGACTACTGGAGCGCGCGCGCCGCCAGCAACGGCATCTACGACTTGTCGGTGTATGCGCCCAACGGCTTTCTGCGCGTATTCCGCGGCGACCTGGCGCTGGCCGCGGCCGGCAAGGCGAATCCGGAAGTCGAAGTGGACTACGACCTCATCAACCGCCGCCTGCTCCTGAAGTTCCGCAACAGCGGCACGGCCGCATGCAAGCTGACGATCCGCGCCAATCACTACCTGCGGCTCAAGCCGGTGTCGCTGAACCTGCGCGCCGGCGAGCTCAAGACCCTGTCCTGGCCGGTGCGCGAGAGCTATTACTGGTACGACGTCAGCGTGACGTCGAATTCCGATCCCCAGTACTTGCGGCGCATCGCCGGGCATATGGAAACCGGCGAGCCGAGCATGAGCGATCCGGCCATCGGCATGGCGGGCTGAGCGTCCACCGCGAGGGCGGCGGCATCTTCGCCGCCCTCGCTCGTAACATGCTTTAGATATCGCAACCGCTCACGGCCACATCCGGTTCTGCCACGCCTCCCACTGCTGCAGGCGCTGCGGGTCGGCGCCCATGGCGCGCGCTGTCATCAGGCTGTACTGGCTGGCCTGATACAGCGTGGTGTTGCCGGCCGCGAGGTAGTACAGGCCGTTGGGCTCCTGCATCAGCGGCGTGCGCGAACGGTCCAGGCAGAACGACATCCCGTGCACCGGTTCGGCTTCGCCGCCCATGGAGTAGTTGTTCGGATCGCAGCGGCGCCAGGACTCGGCCGGCACATCGCCGTACGCGCTCAGATACAGCTTGATCGAACCGTTGACCACCTTCAGCTGCAGGCCCGGCGCCAGCGTGTTGAGTGCGCGGTACGCCGACTGTTCGAAGCGGCCAAACGCGTATTCGAAAGCGACGATGGATCGAGCCCGCATCATCCTTCTCGCTGCGTTAACGACAGGCTATGGATAACTTACCTCCGCAGCCCAGCGCAGCATCACCGCCACCATCGATGTCAGTTGCTTAATGGAGAAAAGATCATGAGGAAGTTGTATCTGATCGCCCTGATGGGTTTCGCTTTCGCAATGAGCCAGAACGCATTCGCGGAAATCGTCAACGTGACCAACAGTGCCGACGGCGCGACCCGGGACAGCGCGATCGCCGCGGTCAAGGAAAAACTGACCGCCGCCTGCAAAGAGCGCGGCGGCACGCCCGATGCGAAGTCCTTCGAACTCGACGGCGAGCAGAAAAGCTCGAACCCCGATGTTCCCAAGCCGTTTCACATCGATGCCAGAATGAAATGCGACCTTCCGCAATCCTGACCCGGGCCCCGGCCGCCCCTGTGGGTTAGCCTGGACGCCAACGCAAAAGCCCCGCTTCGGCGGGGCTTTTGCGTTGGGGCCATGCGCCGATGGCGACCGCATCGGCGAGGTCGAACCTGGACCGCTTACTGCGCCCGGTCCGGCTTGGCTTCGTAGTAAGTCTTGAAAATACTGCGTCCCTGCGCTTCCGCCGCATCCCATTGCTGCGAGCTCAACTCATCGCCGTAACGAGTCGGGCCGCTGGCCCATAGCGCATCGAATTCGGAAACGCGTCGGCTGCGGACCAGATCGCGCGCATAGCGATACGCCATTTCCTGCATCCGGTCGCGAGGCAGCAAGCCACCCTGACCGGAATACGCCTCGATGTACTGGTCCAACGCGTCCGAATCTCCCGCAGCCAAGCCCTGCTGCAGCCATTCGCGCGCCAGCGCCCGCTGCGCGGCCATGCGCTCGATATCGGCGATCAGTTCATTGCGGTCACCGCTCGCCTGCTTGATCCAGGCGGAGACATAGGCGAGCCGGGCACCCTTGGCCTCTCCCCGACCGGCGCGCTCCAACCACAGCATAGACTCGTCCAGCAACGCACGGTCCAAGGTCGCACAGGCATTGTAGGTTTCAAGTTCACTGCTGATTCTGTTGCCCACGTTCTCCATGCTGCCTCGCGCCACGGGCGTTGAACCTGCCAGCTCTATTTCCTGATCCAGTTCCGCCAGCAGTTTTTGCGGCGCGTAGTCCTCCAGCGCCCTGCTGCATTGCCCATAGCGTATGCCCAAGGCATACGCGGCCTTAAGATCGCCGTGTTCCGCCGCCGTGCGGATTTCGCCATGGATTTCGTCGATCGGCAGCAGCCACCAACGCGCGTATGGGTCCCGTTTTTGCATTTCGGCCAGCATGCTCTCCATCGCGGCATGCGCCTTTGGCGAGCGTTGCGGAAGCTCAGACAAACGCCGGCGAAGCACATCGGCGGAATTCTGCGCACCCGGCGCCGAATGATTCTCCGGCCCGGTCGCCGCTGCATTCGCGAGTTCTATCCCCGGTGAGGGCACGCTGCGCACCGGCGTCAGCCGCGTCAGATAAAACCACCCGGCAAGCGCGGCGAGCGCCAACAATAATCCGCCCCACCCCAGCCAGCGTTTCATCGCGGCGCCCTGTGTTGTTGGAAGGCCTGCATGATTTCGGCCGATCGCAGCTGCGAATCGCGCACCTGCTGCGGATTGGACGCCGCCGGCAATTGCTCCTCCATCATGTTCACCACGCCCGCCGGCAATTTGCGCCCCGGCGCGGTCTGGCGATACGCCTTCCAGTAAGCCAGAGATTCCGTCGTATCGCGGCCCAGAAACGGCATGTTCCCGTGCGCGGCCGCCAATGCCAGCAGCGACTCAGGCTCGCCCGACTCGAATGCGCGGCGCAGGTAGCCGCGCGCGCGTTCGCGCCGCGCGACCACTTCGTCCGCCTTGTCCAGCAGATCGACATCGGAGGCGAAATCGTCGAACGCGAAACGTCCGTAGTCGGTCATCGCTTTCGTATGGCCCCGCTCCGCCGCCAATTCGAACCACAGGCGCGCGTCGCCCTTGCGCACCGACGCCGGAAGGTCGCCCACGCCGCCGCAGATCGCATCGGCTTCGTTCTTGGCGTACAGGAGCATGTCCAGCAGATCCGGATCGTCCAGCTTGCGGCTGCCCATGCGTATGGCGCCGCTGGCATGTGCGATCGCGCCCGCCAGCATCTGCGTGAACTCGCCGCCGGGTATCGGCTTGTACTCGCGGCAGCGGCTGATGATCTGGCCCAGGCGATAAGCCGCCGGCGCGTCGCCCGCGCGTGCGCGGACTTCAAGTTCCTTGTGGATGTCCCGGAACGCTCCGGTGGGCAGCGGCGCCGCGGCCGGGCCGGAATCCGCCACGCGCGCACCGCCAGTCGCCGCCACTGAAGCCGACGGCGGTGCCTCGCCCGTCTGACGGCCACGATTCAACACCCACCAACCGCCCAGGCCGACCGCGAGCACGACCAATCCCGTTATCAAGACCCCGACGATCCAGCGGCCCCTTGTGCGCCGTTCCATACCCACACTTGCCTCCTGCGATCCATGACGCCAGCCACGCGGCTCCACCGCGGGCTGAGTTTCGCACACCTGCGAACCGGCGTTTGCGGCCGCCTCGATAGCCCGCTCTCGATCCTGTCATGCCAGATCGAGGCGGCCGGCCACCGTCAACGCGGAAATCGCAAGATAGGGTAACTACCGGGCATCCAAACCCGACCCGCCCCGCTATTCTGCGCCCCCGATCCATTCGCGCATTTCGACAAGGCCGCACCCCGTATGAAAAAGATGCCCACAGTCATCGCCGGCCTGACCGTCTTCATGGCCTGCCTCGCCGGCATGCCGCCGGCCATGAGCGCCGGACTGCCTGCGCCCAGCGTCGACCTGCTGAAATGGCCGCGGATGTCGTCGAAGGATTTCGGTTGCTATCTGGAAAAGACCTTCGGCCATCGCGACAAGCGCTTCAATTGCTCCTTGAAGCGCTACGAGAACAAGGGCGATGTCTGCAATCCCACCGACGCTTACTACGAAGGCCCGGCCTTTCCCGACCGCCTGGCCGCCAAGGTGCATCCGCTCGCGACGAAAATCGATCTGGACTGGGAGCACGGCGATCTGCGCAGCGTGACCGTGACCCTGAAGGGAACATGGAACGAAGCCGAAGTGCGCAAGAGCTTTCATTTGCCGCGCAAGGAAGCATCCACCTCGACCGAAGCGGAAGTGCGCGCCTATCCGGAAAACCTGATGGACACCTCCGTCCAGTACCCGTTGAGCAGCGACGACGCCCTGGGCCGCCGCGCCAGCGACCCCGGCCGCGGCGTGACTTCGGTCGATCTCACCGGCTTCGATCACATGGGCGCGGCCGACATGGAATGCGAGGGCGACAAATAAGCATCGCGTATTGAACAACCCGGTCAGCTGCTTTCGCGATCGCGGTACATCGCCGCGCAAGCGCCTTGGATAACGTTCGGTCTCCAACCACTTCAGCAAGGACCGAACATGAAGAGTCGCACCTCGATGGCCGCTGCGGGCATGACGCTCGCGTTGTCCGGCTTGATCCCGCTCGCGGCGATGGCGCAAGACCCGATGGCGGCGCAGCATCGTCATTGCGAACGCGAGTTCGAACGCGCTTCCGAAGGCCTCGGCGATGCCTTTGCCCGCCGCGACCTCAACCGATTCATGGCCGGCTTCGCGGAAGATGCGGTGCAGGTCAACAGCCTCGGCCAGGTGCTCAACGGCAAGCCGGCGATCACCGCGTTCTATCGCGCGGTGATGGCCAACGAGTACGTGTTCAAGCGCACCTTGCTGGCGCAGACCATCAGCCAGTGTTCGAGCGCCGTGGTCGTCGACCGCATCGAGTTCACCATCCCGTCCGCCGGCATCACCCTGCACGCGATCGATGTCGCCAACTGGGCGAAGGTGCGCGGTCAATGGCGGTTGAGCGCGGATACGACCACGCCGATCGCCAAACCGTAGTCGGCACTGGCGATGCGCAGGTCGCGTGCGTGACGCAATGAGGCTCCACGCATCGCGACACGGCCGGGCATGGCGCGCCATGCCTGGCCGAACGCGTTTTCGCTACCTGCGTCCGTCGGCACTCAGCCGGCGTAGTAGGCCGGCTGATCGATGTCGGCCAACAGGCTCGGGCCGGTCGGCGTCCAGCCGAGCAGCTTGCGCGTGCGCTCGCTGGATACCGACATATCGCCGCCGGCCATGATGGCGAACCAACCGAAGTGATCGCGGTCGCGCGATTCGACTGGCAATCCGAGCCGGCGGCCGATCACTTCCGCGATCGATTTGAACGTTACCGATTCGTCCGCCACCGCGTGATACGCCGTTTCGGTTACACCCTGCTCCAGCGCAAGCCGGTAGACGCGCGCGGCGTCCGATCGGTGCACGCCGGACCAGCAGTTGTCGCCCGCGCCGATATAGGCCGACACGCCGTGCTGGCGCGCGGTGCGGACCAGGATGGGAACGAAGCCGTAGTCGCCGGCGCCGTGAACCGAAGGCGCCAGGCGCACCGTCGCGACGCGCACACCGCGCTCGCGAGCGGCCTGCGCGGCTTGCTCGGACTTGCGCGGCGATACCGACTTCGGCAGGTCCGCCTCGGTCGCGCCGCGCGCGATGCCCGCAAGGCCGGAGGTGACCAGCAACGGGCGATCCGAACCCTCCAGAGCGTCGGCCAGCGCCGCGATGACGCGCTGGTCCTGCTCCGCGTTCTCGGCGAACTTCGAAAAGTCGTGATTGAACGCGGTGTGGATCACCGCGTCCGCGATCGAAGCCGCATCGCGCAATCCATCGAGGTTTTCGAGCGTTCCGCGCACGACCTGCGCGCCGGTCGCCGCCAGAGCCGCGGCTTTTTCATCGGTCCGGGCGAGGCCGGCGACGGCGTGGCCGGCGCGAAGCAGCTCAGCCACCACCGCCGAGCCGACCCAGCCGGTCGCTCCTGTCACGAAAATGTTCAAGGCGATCTCCTGGAAATTTCTGAGATTGGACGCGACTTACGGCAGACGCATCGAAAGTTCGACGTCATCGGCAAAGGGAATCGACATATAGCCCGACGCCGGCGAGCGCACATGCGCCAGATAGTCCGGGCTGTAGTCGGCGTTGTCGGCGACGATCAGCGCGCCCGGCCGCAGACGGGTTTCCACCAGCGCCAGCACTTCGGGGTAAAGCGACTTGGCGCCGTCGAGCAACAGCAGGTCGATCGAATCGGGCAGGTCCAAGGCCAGGGTCTGCAGCGCGTCTCCCGCGCGAACCTCCACCAGATCGAGCAATCCGCCTTCGGCGAAGTGTTGCCTGGCGCGCGCGACCTTGACCGGCTCGAACTCCGTGGTGATGATCCGTCCGCCGCCGTTGTCGCGGACGGCCGCGGCCAGATGCAGCGTCGAGATCCCGAAAGAGGTGCCGAATTCGACGACGCTGCGGGCATTGCAGGCGCGCGCCAGCATGTAGAGCAGATGACCGGTTTCGCGCGAGACCGGAAGCCAGAGATCCTTCATCCGTTCATAGAAATCCAGGTACTCGGTTTTGCTCTGCATCAGACGCAAACGCTCGTCGCGCGACATCTCGGCGACCGCCGGGCTGGTCGCCGCATCGGCTTGTTTGAAGAGTCGATCGAGCAGCGGCGCAAGGGGTGAAACTGCAAGGGTGTTCATAGCGATATCTGCCTTGATTGGGTGAAATCTGGTGTCGACACACAATACGAATAAAGCGTCGTATTTTGTATTCGCATTAGATTTCGCGCGGTTAGAGCCGAGACAAATCGCCTGTTTTTCCCTGATATTTCGATGACAAACAACTTTCCTGACCGAGCGTCTTTCGGTCATCTCCGCATCGCGGTTCGCATTTTTCCGGCTCGCGAACCCGGCCTTCATGATTGCAGCAGCGGCCGAACAGGCTGTCTCACCGGCACTGCGCTGCGTTGGGCCACGAGTCGATCGCACCGCTTGGGGCGATGTACACGCTCATGTTCGCAGAGGCGGCGTGCCAGCTTTCCCGACTGGGCCTATGATGCGACCAGTTCGTCATCTCGAATCCGCATCGACAGGCCGGCCATGACCGATCGCAAAGCCCCCAGGATTTCTTCGCGGAAACAGCCGAAGCAGGCCAGATCGAATCAGCTCGTCACCGCGATCCTGCAGGCGGCCGCGCAGGTCCTGGCCGTGGAAGGCGCGCAGCGGTTCACCACCGCACGCGTCGCCGAGCGGGCCGGCGTCAGCGTCGGTTCGCTGTATCAGTACTTCCCCAACAAGGCCGCGATTCTGTTCCGCCTGCAGAGCGACGAATGGCAGCAGACGACCGACCTGCTGAGCGTCATCCTGAAAGATGTCGGGAAACCGCCGCATGAGCGGCTGAGGGCGCTGGTCCATGCCTTCGTCCGCTCCGAGTGCGACGAGGCGCAGATGCGGGTGGCGCTCAACGATGCCGCCCCGCTCTACCGCGACGCGCCCGAGACGAAGAAAGCCCGGGCCAGGGGCGAGCGCACGCTGCAGGCCTTCATGCGCGAGATCCTGCCGAACACGCCCGCGCCCGCGCGTATTCGCGCGGGCGATCTGATCGGCACGACGCTCAGCACCGTGGGGAAACAGTTCTCGGAAACGCCGCGCACCGCGCCGGAGATCAAGGCCTATGCGCAGGCCATGTCCGATATGTTCCTGGCCTATATCGATAGCATCGGCCGCGCCTAGGCGCCCGCTTCATCTATGGCGCATGGACGCTGTGCAGATGCGCCTCAACAGCGCGCTTACTGGATGACGTAACCCGAGAACCGCCACATGCCGTCCTCGTCCTGACGCAACGACACCAGCTCCGTCGCCGCGCGCTTGCCCTGGAACTGGCTGGAGAATTCGATGCTGGCGTACAGGCCAGGCGGAAGTTTGGCGCCGTTGCCCACCACTTCGCGCCGCACCGCGATCCAGTTGCGCGAGCTGGCCGCGCCCAGCGGCTTGCGGCTCTTGCCGACATAGCCGACGAAGTCGTCGCGCTTGGCGCTGCGCTTGGTCACACTCGAGGAGTTGTCCCACAACGCGCCGGCCTGATCGCGATCGATCGCCTGCAGCAGTTGCAGTGCGGAGTTAGCCAGGGTGTTGGGGTCGATATCGCGCGCGGCGGCTTGCTGGGTCGCCGGAGCCGATCGCGGCGCCTGGCCCTGGGCGATCGCCGATGCGGACACGACGCACAGCGCCGCTGCCATCGCGGTTACGAAAAATTTCATGGCCTTACCTCGGTTACTACGTGATGGATGAAAACGATGCGGCGATTCACTCTTCCACATCGGCCTTGATCTCGACGCGGCGGTTGGGCTGCAGGCAGGCGATCAAAGCGCTGCGCTGCATCGAAGCCTCGCAGTTGCCGACGACCGGCTCGGACTCGCCGCGACCTTCGGCGGAGATCACTCGGGCCGGCACGCCTTCCTCGATCAACAGCTGACGCACGGTTTCGGCGCGCTGGCGCGACAGCGCCTGATTGGCTTGATCGCCGCCGATCAGGTCGGTGTGTCCGATCACTCGCACCGCGCGCAGTGTCTTGGCATTGCGCAGTTCGCCGGCGATGCGCGCGACCTCCGCCCGGCCGCCCGCCTGCAGATCGCCGGCGCCGGCGCGGCCGAACGCGAACAAGGCGTCGGCGGACACGGAGAAATTACGCGTGGTCGCCGCCGCGGGAGCCGCCGCCATCGCGACGGGCTCGCGCAGCAGCTCGCCGCAGGTTTGCGGTTGCCAGTAGAAACTGCGCGCCAGATAGTTCTGGTCGAAAATCACCTTGTACTGGCAGGTGGTCACGCTGCCGTCGCGGCGGAAATGAAACAGGTAGTCCCATTCGCGAACGCCGGCGTAGCCTTCGTGGAAGTGCGGGCGTCCCAGCAGGTGATAAAGCTGCTCCTTGCCGACGCCGGGCGCGATCAGGCGCAGGTTGTCCAGGTTGGGAAAGGTTCCGTCTTTCAACACCGCGCGTTCCGGCGCCGGGAACACCACCTCGCCCGGCACGCCGTCGGCGGAGATGTCGCGACTGACATGTCGGGTACCGCAAGCGGACAACAGTCCCATCGCGACAGTGCACGCGATCGCTATGCCAGCGAATCGTTTGGCTTCCATTGGAGTTCCTCGCTTTGACTGGTGACCATCGGTCGGCGCGCATGAATCCGCGCCGCCGGACAGTGTTTTGATTCGTTCGGGTTCTGCGACCAAGACTTCATCGGATTGCGCGCAGCGCCCTTGGACGCTGCGCGCATCGCATCACCACTGGATACCCGCGCCGACCGAGAAGCCCCAGTCGCGCGCGGTGTTTCCGCTGGCCTGGGCCTTGTAGACCCAGCGGCCGTTCTCGGTGATGCCCGACAGGCCCACGGCCATGCCGTATTCGCCCTGATAGCCGCCGGCCGCGATCGCGAGCATGCTCTTGCCCGGCAGGTAGGCCTGCGGCAGGCCCGCCATCGCCATCGCCGAGGACGTGCCGGCGCGGAAATCCTTGCGCAGGTTCCACACGTCGTAGTCGAACTTCTGGAAGCGCGCGTCGGTGTAGGCCTTCGATTGATCGACCGCCGAGCTCACCCCGGCGTTGAGCTGGCTGACGTTGACCGCATCGGTGCCGGCGATGCCGGGCGCCACGCCGGTGATGGTGCGTCCGCCGATGTTGACCTCGCCGGTGGAGGTGCTGTTGCCGACGTAAGCGGCGTTGTATCCGCTCTGCGCGCCGACCGTGGTGGCCGAACCGGAACCCAGCGCCACGCTGTTGGCGTGGCTCGCGGTCGCGCCGGTGCCCAGCGCGGTGCTGGCGTTGCCGCTGGCCGTGCTCTGGTTGCCCACCGCCAGGGCGTTGTTGCCGCTGGCCACCGCGCCGTTGCCGCCGGCCGAGGAGTTGGTGCCGGTCGGTTGCGGCTTGGCGATGTTGCCTTCCTGGCTGACCTGGAACATGCCGTCGGAACCGTTCTGCACGTTGGTGATGCGGCCGTCGAAGCTGTTGACGGTGTTCGACAGATTGGCGACGTTGCCTTCGACCTGGGTGATGCGGCCGTCGAAACCGTTGACGGTGTTGCTCAGATCGGCGATGTCACCCTCGACGTTGGTCACGCGTCCGTCCAGGGCGTTGACCGCCTGATTGGTCGCGTGCAGCTGCGAGCCGTTGACCGCGTCGGTGGAAGTCTCCGACAAGCGTCCGGCGGCGACGTTGGTGATGGTGCGTTCGGCGCCCGGAGCGCCCACGCTCACCGTTCCCACCGGCGCGGCGCCGGCGAAGTTGTACGTGGTGCCGGCGATGGTGGCGCTGGCGGTGCCCACCGCGGCGGCGGTGGAGGAGCCCGCGCCCAGCGCCACGCTGTTGGCGGTGCCCGCGGTGGCGCCGGTGCCGATCGCCACCGCATCGCCGGCGGTGGCGCTGGCGTTCACGCCCGAAGCGATCGCGCCGGTGGCGGTGGCGCCGTTGTTGGCGTAGTTGCCGCCCTGCACGCCGCCGTCGTTGACGCTGTAGTAATGCGCGGTGCCGGAGGAGACCGCCTGGTTCAGCTGATCCAGATTCACCGCGTCGGTGCCGTTGACGCCGGCGGCGACGTTGGTGATGGTCGTGCCGCCGGCGTTGATGCCGACGTTGGTGATGCTGGGCCCGCCAGCGATGGTCAGGCCGTTGGTGGTGATCGTGGTATTGCCGACCACCACGCTGTTGAAGCTCGGGTCCGGCACCACGCCGACCGTCAAGGTGCCGGAGGCGTCGTCGTAGGCGACCGTGGCGTTGCTGCCGGCGGCCACGGTCAGGGTTTCGTTGGGCGCGATGTTGCCGCTATTGCCGCCGGCGGCGATGTTCCATCCGGCGGTGGCGTTGTTGTTCACCTGAGTCAACGCGTCCTGCACGTTGGTGTAGCTGTTGCCGCCGACCGCCAGGCCCGCCGTCAGCGTGTGCGTGGCCGGGTTGTAGACCGAGGTGCCGCCCAGCGAGGCCGCGGTACTGTTGCCCAGCTGATCCAGATTGACGCCCAGCGCGCCCACCGCCTGATTGGTGGCGAACAACTGCGAACCGTTGATCGCGTCGGTGGAACCGCCCGACACCCGGCCGGCGGCGACGTTGGTGATGGTGCGTTCGGCGCCGACCGCACCGACGCTGACCGTGCTGGTCGGCGCGATGCCGGCGTAGTTGTAGGCGACCCCGTCGATGGTGTCGCTGCTCGTCGCAACCACCGCACCGGTGATCGATCCCGAACCCAGCGCCACGTCGCCGGCCTGCGTGCCCGCGACCGCGCCGTTGCCCACCGCCGTGCCGCCGGCCACGGTGGCGCTGGCGCCCACGCCTGCGGCCAACGCGTTGACGCCGGTCGCGCCGTCGTTGTTGTAGTTTCCGCCGGCGACGCCGTTGTCGTTGACGCTGTAGTAATGCGTGGTCGCCGCCCGCGCCGCCGCGGTCAGCTGCGCCACGTTCACCGCATCGGTGTCCCGCGCGCCGGCCGCCACGCCGGTGATCTGGCGCGTGTCGGTGCCATTGCCCACGCTCACCGCGCCCAAGGTGCTGCGCCAGGTCGGCGAGGTATCGGTGGAAGGCAAGCCGCTGATCGGATCGTAACCAGCCACACCGGCGGCGGTGCTGGCCACCGAGCCGCGGCCCAGGGCCACGCCATCGACGGCGGTCACCGAGGTGTTGGTGCCCAACGCGGTGGCGCCGGATACATCGGCGATGGCGTTGCGGCCCAGCGCTGCGCCTGCCACCAGCGCCGGATCGATCACGCTGCCGTTGTAGGTCGCATTGGCGCCGTCGCCGAACGCCGCGCCGCCGTTGCCGGCGCGCGCCGCGGCGCCCACCGCGACCGAACCGGTGGCGCTAGCATCGGTGCCGATGGCGATGGCGTTGACGCCGCTGGACGCTGCATTCAGACCCACGGCGATCGCGCCGGTGGCGCTGGCGTTGGCGGTGTTGCCGATGGCGAGAGCGCTTTCCGCCGACGCCGAACTCAAACGGCCCAAAGCCGTGGAATACAGACCGGTCGCGTTGGCGTCATAGCCCGCGGCCAGGGCCGAGGTCGCGGTCGCATCCGCGAAGTGGCCGATCGCCACCGCCTGGCTCGCGGTGGCCGTCGACACCATGCCCAGCGCGACCGCGTAGGCATCGGTCGCGCGCGAAGCATCGCCGATCGCCACCGCGCCGTTGCCGCCGGCCAGGGACGCCCCGCCGATGGCGATGCCGAGACGCACATTGGCCGTGGCGCCGACGCCGATCGCGATCGTGTTCTGGGCCGAGGACAAGCTGTTGATGCCGAGCGCGACCACGCCGCCGGTGACGGCTTGCGCGTTGGTGCCGATGGCGACGCTGTTGTCCTGGCTCGCCGTCGCGCCGAAGCCCGCGGCATACGACGCCACGCCCGTCGCGCGGGTGTTTACGCCGGAAGCGATCGCGTTGACGCCGGTCGCGCCGTCGTTGTTGTAGTTGCCGCCGGCGACGCCGTTGTCGTTGACGCTGTAGTAATGCGTGCGCACCGCGGTGGTCGCATCGGTCAGCTGGCTGACGTTGACCGCATCGGTGCCGGCCACGCCGGGCGCCACGTTGTTGATCACCAGACCACCGGCGTTGATACCGGAGGTGGTGACGCTCGGCCCGCCGGTGATGGTCAGGCCGCTGTTGTTCAACACCGTGTTGCCGGCGGTGACGCTGTTGACGGTGATGTCGTCGGCCAGGTCGAAGCTGACGTTGTCGCTGGCCGCGGTCTTGCTGACCACGATGTTGCCGTCGGTGTTATTGAGATCGACCGCTTCGCCCGGCGCCACATTGCTGGCGTTGGCGCCTTGCGCGCTGACGTTCCAGCCCGCATTGGCAGTGGTCGCGACTTGTTCGATCGCCTGATTGGTCGCGAACAACTGCGAACCGTTGATCGCATCGGTCGAGCCGCCCGACACCCGGCCGGCGGCGACGTTGGTGATCGTCCGCTCCGCGCCGACAGCGCCGACGCTGACCGTGCTGGTCGGCGCGGTGCCGGCGTAGTTGTAGGCGGTCCCGGCGATGGTGTCGCCGGTCGTCGCCACAACGGTGCTGGTGACCGAACCCGAACCCAACGCCACGTCGCCGGCCTGGGTCGCGGCGGTCGCGCCGAAGCCCACCGCGGTCGCGCCGGCGGTGGTGGCGGTCGCGCCCACGCCCGCGGCCAACGCGTTGACGCCGCTCGCGCCGTCGTTGTTGTAGTTGCCGCCCGCGACGCCATTGTCGTTGACGCTGTAGTAGTGCGTGCGCACCGCGGTGGTCGCGTCGGTCAGCTGGCTGACGTTGACCGCGTCGGTGCCGGCCACGCCCGGCGCGACGTTGTTGATCACCAGGCCGCCGGCATTGATGCCTGAAGTGGTGACGCTCGGCCCGCCGGTGATGGTCAGCCCGTTGTTGTTCAACACGGTGTTGCCGGCGGTGACGCTGTTGACGGTGATGTCGTCGGCCAGATCGAAGCTGACGTTGTCGCTGGCCGCGGTCTTGCTGACCACGATGTTGCCGTCGGTGTTGTTCAGATCGACCGCTTCGCCCGGCGCCACGTTGCTGGCGTTGGCGCCCTGCGCGCTGACGTTCCAACCGGCGTTGGCGGTGGTGGCGACTTGTTCGATCGCCTGGTTGGCCGCATACAACTGCGAACCGTTGATCGCATCGGTCGAGGCGTCGGAGATCCGGCCCGCCGCGACGTTGGTGATGGTGCGTTCGTTACCGAGCGAACCCACGCTGACCGTGCTGGTCGGCGCGACGCCGGCGAAGTTGTAAGTCGTGCCGTTGATCGTCGTGCTCGGCGTCGCCACCGCTGCAGCGGTCACCGAACCCGAGCCCAGCGCGACATCGCGCGCATTGTTCGCCACCGCGGTGTCGCCGAACGCGACCGCGCCCGCCGCCAGCGCGCGGCTGGTGCTGCCGATGGCGACGCTGCCCTGGCCGACCACGGCGTTCTGGAAGCCGATGCCGACCGCACCCTGCGCCGGCGTGCCGGCCACGCCGACCGCCTGACCGCCGCCGCCGACCATGTTGGTGTTGCCGATACCGATCGAGCCGTTACCAGTCGCGGTGTTGTCCAGGCCTTGCGCCACCGCGCCGTTGCCGCTGGCGGTGTTCGGATCGCCGATCGCCACCGCGCCGTTGCCGCTGGCGAAGTTGCCCGCGCCGATGGCGACAGCGCGGCCGCCGGTGGCGCGCGAACCGTTGCCGATCGCCACGGCATCGGCAGCGTCGGCGATCGTCACGTTGCCCATCGCGATCGCGTTGTTGGCGGTCGCATTGGCGCCGGTGCCGATCGCCAGCGCGTTCTGCCCGGTGGCCTGGGCCAGGGCCGATATCGCCACGGCGTTGACGCCGGTCGCGCTGTTATCGACGCCGAGCGTGATCGCATTGACCGCGCTGGAGGTGCTGTTGCGTCCGATTGCGATCGCGCTCTGCGCGCTCGACACGGCGCTCGGCCCCACCGCGACGGCATCGGTGGCCGTCGCCCGGCTCAGGCGTCCCACCGCGATCGCGTATTGCTGGGTCGCGGTGACATCCGTGCCGATGGCGATGGAGCCGATCCCGGTAGCGCCGGTTCCGGCGGCGGTGCGCGAACCCAGATAGACCGAGTTCAACGGAGTCGCGATCGCCTGGAAGCCGATGGCGATGGCGTTCTGGCCGCCCGCGGCGGCGCTGGTGCCTTGCGCGATCGCATCGAGCACGGCCGCGTTGGCCTGGAAGCCCACCGCGACGCTGCGCAAGCCGACCGCGCTGGCGCTGCGGCCGAATGCGGACGCGTTGACGCCGGCGGCGTACGATGCGTATCCGACCGAGGTGCTGCTGTTGGCGCCCGCATTCGCGCTGGTGCCGATGGCGACGCCGAAGCTGTCGGCCGTCACCGCATTGGTGCCGATCGCGATGGACAGGCCGCCCATCGCCCGGGTCTGGGTGCCGATGGCGACGGTATTGTCGCTCGCGGCGGTCACGTCCGTGCCGATGCCGATGGAGCCTCCGCCCAACGCGCCCGTGCTGCCGGCGCTGCGCGCGCCCAGATAGATGGAGTTGACGCCCGTGGAATACGCCTGAAAGCCGACCGAGATGGAATTCTGCGCGGCGCTATGGGAGGCATAGCCGACCGCGAGTCCGCCGAGCACATCGGAGGTCGCCAGCGAGCCCAGCGCGGTCGCGCCGATTCCCGACGCCCTGGAACTCAGGCCCATGCACGAGGCGGTGCCGTTGTACGCGTTGAAAGGCGCCACGCTGCAATCCACGGCCTGCGCCTGCGCCGATGGAACCCATCCCGTCCCGCCCATCGCCAACAGCGCGGTCATGACTCCGGCGCTCAAGCTCGCCGTCGTGCGCGGACCCTTGCGCCGGTCGCGCGAGGCCTTGCCGCCGCCTCCGGCCAATTCGGAGGTGACCACCAGCTGATTGAGCGAGCGGCTCCAGACAACGCTGTAGATTTTATTCATTGGATGCTTCCCCAGTTACTAGCCGATCCGATGGGCTGTGGGATTGAGAGCGACAGGACCTGGCCTGCCGGCTCTTTCGATGAAAGTCGTAGCGGCCGCGCGTTCCAGCGCGGCGCCGCGCGCGCAGTGGGTTGGGTCTTGGTCGCCGGCGATGCGTCGGTCGGCCTCACGCGAGGCGGCCTGGACGATTGCGTTGCGCGAATGCGGACGATTGCGATGGGTCGCGATGTCGGCACAGGCCGGACGTTCGCTTCGCGCTGAGGCACCGCCACCACGCACGTCGATTTTCCGCTTCATGCGCCGCCCATCGTGAGGATTGTCCGAAGCGCGCAATCGTCGTGTTTTACGAATCGCGCACCGCTCATGCGCGTCGAACACTAGCGATCGATATCCGCCATTACACGCACAAGCCCTCACGAATAATTTCAGCGATCCGCAGTGCAAGCGTTGCTTTATCGAGACATCGGCCGGATTGGTTTTGAGTAATGACGATGAATATTTTTCGTCCGCGGAAATCTCGGCGCGAGCGGCAGTGCGATCGTGCAACCACGAACGCGCCGATGGCTCGGCGACAAATCAAACTCGCGCAGCAGCGGCGGCATCGACAGGCGCGCCCGCATCGCCAGTCGTCGCCCAACGGTTGCCGCGCCGACAACGGGCGCGATGCTTGTCTAGCGCGCCGCTCGCGAGCGCGGTGGTCAGCCGGCGCGCGGAGATCCTCACCAACCCGCCAGACGGACTGCGTCCACGTCGCCGCCGGGGTAGTCGGCTGGTCCGCACCATCGCCGCGGCGGACAAGCGGCTTCCCGTCGTCCGGGCCTTCGCGAAGCAGGCCGGCGCGACGCGCCCCGGGGCGACGACGACGACGACGAAATTTCCCCTTCCTCACCGTTGGTGAGAAATGCAAGCGAACCCGCAACGCGGATTCGCCCAATGACGCCCAATAAAAGGTGACGCAGATCGCGATTCCTTGCCGACACACCTAATCCACCGTTACCGTGCCGAAACGCGGTGCTAGTCTGGATATCGATGTCATTCAAGGCAGATCGCGTTCTGCCACGGCGAGTCCGTCGATCGCGCGAACGTTGCAGCGGGAAGGGGCCGACCGCTCCTCGACCGCTCGCCGTCCGGCGGTACGGGCCGCCCCCCTTGGCCATCACCCCCTTGCTCGCATCGACCGCACCGATGACCGCCCGCGCACCGCTCCTGTCCCTGTGGCACGGCTTCATCGGCTGGATGAACCGCGTACCCATCCACTCCAGGCGCGACCGGCGCAACGCGCTGACCTTGCAGGCGATCCTCGCCGTCACCACGACCGCGACGCTGTTCACGGCGATCGCCTCGTGCGCGGCCGGCGCGGACCGGGGCGACGGCGGCGAGAACGGCCTGATCCTGATGATCGGCGCCTACACCTGCCTGTGTTTCTGTTTGCTTCGCAACGGCTTGTTCCGGCTGGCGACCAGCCTCACCGTGGTCGGCGGACTGCTGCTGATCGGCACCAGCTATCAGGCCTACGGATTGCAGGCGCAATCCGGACTGCAGATCACCTTGCTGCTGCCGCTGTTGTTTTCCGGGTTGTTCCTGGGCCGCGGCGCGGTGTGGTGGACGGCGCTGGCCGACACCGCGGTGCTGGGGATCGGCGCGCATACCGACCTGCGGCTGGCGACCGATTCCATGCAGGCCTCGCAAGTGCTGTCCAACCTGCTCCTGGCCGGGATGAATTTTCTCGTGCTGGTGATGATTCTCGACCGGCTGATCCTGTCCTCGCAGCGGGCGATCAATCGCAGCGAAGAACTCAACGCGCTCTGCCTGGAACTCACCCGCCAGGTGGAAGAAAAGGAGCGTGCGTACGAGCGCCTGCTGCAAACGCAGAAAATGGAAACCGTGGGCCGGCTGTCCACCGGCATCGCCCACGATTTCAACGCCATCCTCAGCGTGATCCTGGGGCACGCGACCTCGGTGGATAAGCGCGGCGGTTCCATCGACGCGGTGCTTCCGGGCATCCGACAGGCCGCGCGCAGCGGCGCCACGCTGACCCGGCGCCTGCTCAGCTTCAGCCGCACGCATGTGCGCCAGGTGTCCACGTTCGATCTGGCCGAAGCCATCGACGAGGTGCGGCCCTTGATCCTGCCGATGTTCCCGCGCGGCATCCAGGCCTCGCTCGACACCTCCGCGACCGGCCTGCTGGTCAGGGCCGATCGCGACGAACTGGTGCTGGCGCTGCTTAA
Organism: Lysobacter sp. TAB13; assembly: GCF_052113885.1. Classification (NCBI taxonomy): domain Bacteria; kingdom Pseudomonadati; phylum Pseudomonadota; class Gammaproteobacteria; order Lysobacterales; family Lysobacteraceae; genus Lysobacter; species Lysobacter sp. TAB13. The sequence continues at coordinate 88,391 of NZ_JBFRDR010000007.1, forward strand.
CATCGCCAGTAACGCCTGCGATGCGATGCCGCAAGGCGGCCGGTTCTCCTTATCCGTCGAAGCCGACGGAGCGCATGCCGCGCTCAAGCTGGAAGACACCGGCATCGGCATGACGCCGGAGGTGCTGGCGCGCGTGTTCGAACCGTTCTTCACCACCAAGCCCAAGGACAAGGGCACCGGCATCGGCATGACGACCGTGCAGCGCTTCGTGGCCGAACACGGAGGCGAGATCGAGGTCGGCAGCGCCCCGGGCCAGGGCACGCGCATGCGCATCCGCCTGCCGCTGGCGCAGGCCGGGAGCGAGATCGAGGACGGCGCCGGCCTGGACATTTCTCCGCCGCCGGTGGTGGCCGGCGATTACCACAGCGCAGCCTCGGCGATCGAACACAAAACCGCCGGTGGCTATCGCGACGCCGGCTCCGGGTCGCGTTGACGCCGACGATCGTTCGCCTGCGGCATTTCTCCGTCGCCGCTTCGCTCCTGACCGGCGCCGAGCTGGGTGCCGATCACCAGAACCAGCAACCCTAACGACGTCGCCAGGATCAAAATCCACGGCCGCAGATACCAAGGCTGCGGATTGAGGATCTTCAATCGCGCCGGCACCGTCGACCATCGCCCGCCCTGGGTACGCGCCTGGACTTCGAACACATGCTCGCCCCACGGAATCAGGGGATAGAGGATGCTGCGGTTCTGCCCCGCCTCCACCCAATCCGGATCGAAGCCCAGCAGGCGAAAGCGGAAGTAGGTGTCCCGCGGCCGGCTCAGGTTGATGGCGGTGTAATGAATTTCCAGGCTGCGCGCATTGGGCTCCAGCGTCAGCGACGATCCGACGATCTTCTGCATGCGCCCGGCGATCGCCACTTCTTCGATGCGCGGCCGCAGCGGCACCGAGGCTGCCTGCGGAACATCGGCAGGATCGATCGCGGCGAATCCTTCCACCAGCGAAAACCACAGCCGGCCCCGCGCATCGCGATGACAGGCGGTGGAATGCCCGCCGTTGATTTCCGACGGGATCAAGCCGTCGTCCACGGCGTAGCCGAGGGATTCGATATCGGCCGCGGCCTGCCGCGGCTTCGGCAATAAAGTGACGCCGCGATTGCCGCCCAGCCACAACCGTCCGCGGCCGTCGGCCAGGATGCATGAGACCGTATCGTCGAACAGGCCGTTGCGGGTGTCGTAATGATGCACCTGGCCGCCGTGTATCCGATTCAAGCCGCCGCCGTAGGTTCCCACCCACAGCGTGGCGGTCTGCTTGTCTTCGTACAAGGCGCGGGCGAAACGCGACGACAAGCCCTCTTGCGGCGTCCATCGCTCGACGATGCGGTTATCGAGCAAGCGCCACACGCCACGGTCGCCGACGAACCATTCGCCGCCGTTGGCGGCGGGAACGACATTGTTCACGCTCATGCCGCGCAGGGCGTCGATGCGGCGCTGGCCGGTGATGCGTCCTTCGCTGTCGATCCAGACTTCGAACGTCGCGCGCCCGGCGCTGACGAGGAAACGCCCCTCGCCCCACCGCCAGACATTGATCGCTCCCACGCCCGACCAGACGCCGACCGGCGTCGGCTTGCCGTCGGCGATGCGCACCAGGCGCCCTTCCGCGGTTCCGACCAGCAACGCATCGTTGCGATCCAGCGCCAGGCTGGTGACGCAATCGACATGCGGCCACAGCTGCAGCGGCTGCCGCGCCATCGCGCCGTCGGCCCGCCAATGGTTCAACCCGCCGCAAGCCGATCCGAACCACAATCCGCCCTGCCCGTCCTCGACCACTGCGCGGCCGGCCATGATCACCCCGTCCCGGAACACCGGGATCTGGCCGAACAAAGGTTTGCGCACGCGCAACAGGCCCTTGCTGCCGCTGCCCAGCCACAGATTGCCTTCGTCGTCCTTGGCCAGGCTGATAATGCCCATGCCGAACAATTCCGGGATCTCGCGCCATTCTCCGGCGCCGTTCTCGCGGACCAATCGACCGGAGGCCGTGGCCACCCACCACCGGCCGTCCGCATCCTTGACCGCGGCGGTGGGGCCGGCGACGCCGAGCGGGCGCCATCGCCCTTGCCCGGGCTCATAGCGATAAAGCGCGCGATCGGTGCCGACGAGGAAGTCGCGGCCGTCGGCTTGCAAGGTCTGCACCCATTGGTCGCCGTCGGGCAGTGCGATGCGGCGAAGCCTTCGATCGGCCAGCACGAAAAAACCTTCGCCGCCGCCCACGTAAAGACGGCCGGTGGGGTCGAACGCCATGGCCGCATGGCCGGTCCTCACCGGATCGACCCAGGTCACTTGCTTGTGCACGGGATCCAGATTGAACAAGCCGACGTTGCTCGCCACCCACAGCCTGCCGTCGGGCGCTTGCGTGATGGCGTTGACCTGGCAGGTGCCGTCGCAGATCGGCAAGTGCTGAAACGTCCCGTGGCTGTAGATGCTCAGCCCCGCGTCCTGCGTGCCGATCCACAGCTGCTTGCGGCCGTCCTCATGCAGCGCCAGCACGCGATCGCTGGGCGGCCCGCCTTGCGCGCCGTCCTTGGGGCCTGGCGTATCGAGCGAAGGTTTGCCGCGGAACACCGTGAAAGCCAGGCCGTCGAAACGCGCAAGGCCGCCGAAGGTGCCGATCCACAGATAGCCGTCGTGCGTCTGCACCACGGAATTCACGCCAGACTGCGGAAGCCCGTCGTCGCCGGTGAAAACGTGCACGCCGGCGCGGTAGCGGGGCTGGATCTGGGGCGATGCCGAAGCAGCGCCGCCGATGACGAACACAGCGATAACCACCGTCATCAACCGCCGCCAGACCTCTATGACTCTCACAACCGCTTCTTCCCCGCCGCCGGCATGAGGCCGGCCTGATCGATTACCAGTTGAGCACGTACCCGATGCCGCGCACGGCGCGCAGAGGAAGCTCCTCTTCCGCCGCCTGCTGGCATTTCTTGCGCAGGCGGTGAACCATCATTTCCAATCGGTGCGGATCGAAGTCGTATGCGTTCTTCACCAGACTCGCGATCAAGGTCTCGCGTTGCACCGGAATGCCGGCGGCCGCGGCCAGCATCGCCATGACTTGCCGCTCGGCCAGGTTCAATTCGATTTCGACGCCGCCGGGGGTCAATATGCACCAGCCGCGTTCGTCCAGTCGCCAATGCGTGGACGTCGGCGCGGCGGCGGCGTCCGGAATCACCCATCGCGCCAGATTGTGCAAGGTCGTCACGACCTCATCCATATCGACCGGCTTGGGCAGATAGGCATCCGCGCCCGCGCGCAGGCCGCGCATCCGATCCTGTGCGGAATCGTATCCGGTCAACATGACGATCCCGACCCGCGGCGACAGCCGGCGCAGATGCGCGGCGATGCTGAAGCCGTCTTCGTCGGGCAGACCGACGTCCAGCAGGATCAGATCGAAGGAGCGAAGCGTCATCGACCGATACAGCTCCAGCGCTCCGTCCATGCCGACGACGGAGAACCCGGAGTGGGACAACACCGGCAACAGCACGTCTTCGCGGAACGTACGATCGTCTTCCACTACCGCAAGCACAGGCAGCCGCCGCGCGGCCTCTCGCAAGCGAGCGCTCATCACCAATCCCCCAAGGAAACCCGTGTCAGCTTCCTGATACGCGCGGACACCCCATTGCAATCCCGCGTCCGAGCCAGCCTAGCATCGCGCTTTGTGGCCAATCGTTACGGAACTTGCTTTCGTGATAATTATCACATCGGTCGGGCGGCTGGATGTTGTGCGGACTCAGGGACATTCGACCAATGGATTAGTCATTGAGAGTGACGCATCTTCGAACCAGACGTGGCCTCGCTCCTTCGTCGCTACCTCGCCCCAGTGGTCGATCGCCAGCTGATTCTGTCGTTCTTTCGCCAGCGCGCAGTTCTCGGACGTCTCTCGTTTCGAGTCTGGCAGATGGACGGACAGGTGTCCGGCAGGCAATGCGCACGCGGACAGGACGGCGAGAAAGATCAGCCCTGAAAGTCGGCGACCGAAATGGGGGCATCGTCCCGACAAGGTGGTTCTTTGGCGCGTCTTCCGCGCGCGGTCGCGGCGGCGAATTGTCGATGCCCATCGACCGGTCGTGGATCCAAAAGATGAGCCCTAACCGCTTCAGAGCCAGCCACGCCCGGCGCCGATCCGCTGACCGGCGCCGGGCGATACGAGCGATCAGTGATGCGCGCCGCTCTGCAGGCACAGCACCTCGCGATAGGCGCACAGCGCGTCGATCAGCGGCTTTTCGTCCGACATGATCTTGGCCTTCTCGGCCGCGCCCACGAGTTGGATCATATAGCTCTGCTCGGCGATGCCTTGTTTGTCGATAAACGGATTGAGCAGGCTGGCATGGTCGGCGAGGTCCGGCACCGCGCCGATATCCGCATTGCTGACGCCGGGGGCGTAGAACATGAAGTGCGGCATCGCCATGGTATGCACCTTCATGTCGGGTGGGCCGACCGTGCGCATGATCGGCGCCACCATGTACGACAGGCCCGCCTTGTCCGGAACGCGATAGGTCTTGTTCGAGTAGCGGCTTGCGATTTCCGTTTTCAGCGCGGCGGGCTTGAAGCCCTGGGCGCGCAGCGCGGCGGCGTCCATGATGGCGCGCAGATAGTTCGAAACGCCGGCGGCGTCGTAGCACAGCGGGATATAGATGTCGTCGCGGAAATCGTTCAATTCCCAGACGGTCCGTTCGACCACGCAGTCGATACCGTTGCGCGCTTCGCGCTTGCGCAGGTATCCGGCCTTGGGATCGAGCACATACACGCCGGCCTTCTCGCGCAGGGGCGCCGGCACCGCGCTCAACGCGAATTGCATTTCCAGCTCCGCCGGCATGGCGGCGATGGCCGGCTCAGCCGCTGCGGCCGCCGGCGCGGCGACCGCTGCGGCCATGGAGAGCACGATGGCGATCGCGATCGGAAAACGGGGGTGGGTCATGGTTGAAGTCCTCGTGGTTGAAGCCTGAAGCGCAAGCGGGTGCCTGCCTTCCTTCAAACGACGTATGACCACCGCCCGGATCGACATCGCCGGGGAACAGTTCTCGGCCGGCGCTGAAGCGACCCAAGCCTATTCACGAACCCGCGCTCGGGCGGGTTCGTGATGCGAGGCGATGCCCATCCCAAGCGGCGTGACCGCCGCCCTCAACCCCTAAGAATCCGGGCAGCACCAAAACGCCGGCAGACATAGCCGTAGGCGTATGCGTCGGCCGTGCTTATGAAGACGCGCTGAGATTCTTCCCGATGGATCACTTGGTGGTGTAACCGCCGTTCACCAGAACGGTCTGCCCGGTCATCCACCATCCGTCCGAAACCAGGAAGCGGATGAAAGGCACGATGTCCGCGATGTCGGTAAGGCCGGTCTTGGAGAACTTCGACAGCGCGGCGGCACTCTTGTGATAGGCGACCGCGTCGGCGCCTTCGGCCGGGTAGAAGAAGGGCGTGTCCATCGGACCGGGACCGATCGCGGTCACCGAGATACCGCGCTCGCCGAATTCCTTCGAGGCGGCGCGGGTGAAATGCTCCACAGGCGCCTTGGTGCCGGCGTAAGCCGCATAGAACGGGGTGTAGGCACCGAGCAGCGAAGTGACCAGCGTGCAGATCTTGCCGTTATCGTTGACGTGCTTACCGGCCTCCTTGAGGAAGAAGAAGGCGGACTTCGAATTCACCGCGGTCATCTGATCGTACTCGGCTTCGGTGATATCGACGAAAGCCTTCTTCAGCACCTTGCCGACCGTGTTGACGGCGATGTCAGGCCGGCCTACGGCCGCGATGGTGTCGGCGAACAGTTTTTCGATGGCCGCCGCGGTGGTGAGGTCGCCCTGGATGGCGACACCTTTGGCGCCCGCGGCATTGATGGCGGCAACCGTTTCGGTCGCGGCGGCCTGGGTGGCGGCGCTGTTGTAGTGGATCGCTACGGCCTTGGCGCCCTGCTCGGCGAGGTCGCGGGCGAGCAATCCGCCCAGGTTCTTCGCTCCGCCGGCGATGAGAACGGTTTTGCCCTTGATGCTGTGATCGGTCATGACCTGAGGCTCCATGGTTGCCTGGCGGCCACCGATGTGACCACCTTCTGATCGCAGCATACCGTCCAAGAAATCCGGTTAAACCGTTTATTTATGACAACATATGTCAGGAATAACGACCAATCAGGGCCTGAATCTTGGACCGGATCGAGCTTTTTCGCGTCTTCACCCGCGTCGTGGAATGCGCGAGCTTCACGCGCGCCGCCGACACCTTGGGACTGCCCCGCTCCTCGGTGTCGGCTGCCGTCATCGAGCTCGAAGGGCGGGTAGGCGCGCGTCTGCTTCACCGCACCACGCGCAGCGTGTCGCCGACCCAGGATGGCGCCGCCTTCTATGAGCGCTGCCTTCGCGTGATCGCCGACGTGGAGGAAACCGAAAGCCTGTTCCGGCAGACATCCGCCGGACCGAGCGGGCGCCTGCGGGTCGATGTGCCCGGCCGGATCGGCCGCTTGATCATCGCGCCGGCGCTTCCGCAACTCCTCGCGCTCTATCCTCAGCTCGACATCGAACTGCGCGTCACCGATCGCGCGGTGAACCTGATCGAAGAGAGCGTCGACTGCGTCTTGCGGGTCGGGCCGCTGAGCGATTCGGGCTTGATCGCGCGAAAGATCGGCGACCTGTCGCTCATCAATGTGGCGAGCGCGGCCTATCTTGCCCATCACGGCATCCCGCAGCGACCGGCCGATCTGAGCGCACACCTCGCCGTCAACTATGCCTCGCCGTCCACCGGACGCATCGAGGAGTGGGAATGGGTGGAAGACGGCGAAGTCCGCACCATGCCCGTTCGCGGACGGGTCACCGTCAACAGCGCCGAGGCTTACATCGCCTGCTGCCTGGCCGGCATAGGCCTTATCCAGATTCCGGCCTATGACGTACAGCCGCATCTGCGTGCGGGCGAACTGGTCGAAGTGATGCCCGGCTATCGTGCCGAGCCGATGCCGATGACGCTGCTTTATCCGCATCGGCAGCATCTTTCGCAGCGTCTGCAGGTGTTTGCGGACTGGCTGGAGGTTCTGCTTAAAAAGCAGGTTCTGTAGCGCGAAAAGCCCCCTCATCCTTGGACGAGGGGGCTTACGCCAGCTCAGTACTGCCTTAACTTGTCAGATGCAGCGCGCCGCATTCGATCCGGCAGGCAGCGGCACATCGACCGCTTCCCACGCGCAGGCCACCGACTTCACCACCGCCGACTTCAGCAGACCTCGGTCGATGAAGTCCTGAGCCGCCAGCTGAGTGGCTTCGCGAGCTTGCGGATAGGACGTCTGCGAGGTCATGTAGAGCGTCAGGGCCCGGTACCAGATCTGCCCGGCGGTATCGCGGCTGATGCCCTTAAGGGCAACGGCGCCGTTGCAGGTCAAATCGGCCGGCAAAAGCGTCTTGCGATGCGACTTTGGGACCACCTGACCTTCCGCCAACAGATAGAAGAAGTGGTTAGCCACGCCCGAGGTGAAGTGCGGATCGTGCTGCTTGCTGTTGGCCGGATCGAAACCGTTCTGCGGATAGCAGTCGAACGAGGCGCGGCCGTCGGTGCGCAGGTCGAGACTGGGCTTGAACATATAGCGCAGCGGCTTGCCGGAAAGCAGGACGCTCTCGCCGATCAGGTAATCGCCCGGATCGTTTGCATTGTTGTCGAAGTACTCGACCAGCGTGCCGTTGATGTCGGAATTGGCTTCGTTGAGGCCACCCGAATCGCCGGAGTATGCGAGATTGGCGGTGGCGAAATTGACGCCATGGGACATCTCATGCCCGGCGACATCCAGCGCTACCACCGGATTCGATACGCCGAAGTCGCCGTTGCCGAAAACCATCTGGCTGACTGCGGACGCCCAGAATGCGTTGGTCGCCCCCTGCGGACTGCCGAAGACAGTGAACAGCGAGACATTCACCACGCTCTCCACACCTTTGCCGTCGTTCCTCAAACCCTTGCGATCGTACTTGGCCTTGTAATAGTCCCAGGTCTTAGCCACGCCGTAGTGAACTTCGGCGCCCAGGCGTCCCAGGCTGCTGAGCTGCTCGTTGCCCCAGGTGTTGTCGGCATCGAACATCACCTTGCCCGGCACCGGTATTCCGAAAGCAGGAAGCAGTTGCTCCACCGTTATGCCGCCCGCATCGAGGGTCTTGCCCAGCCCGCGGGTTTCGTCGATCAGCAAGTAGCCGGCACCCTGTTCCGGATTTTCGGCCGCCGTTACCTGACTGGTGCTTATCGTCACCTTGCCTCGATTGAGCGTGTATGCGGTACCTGAGGCCGCGACGCTGAGGATCTGGGCGTCGCGCCCCAAGAACCCGCCGTCGTTGGCGTCGATATAGATCAGGTCCCGCACCGGGCTGCGATCCTCATCGACACCGGCGAATGTCACCTCGTAAGCCAACTTGGGCTCATTGTCCTTCGCGAAATAGACGGTGCGCGTGCTGGGGACTTGAGTGAATTTTCCGTCGAAGTGCACGCCGGCATCGGCGACGGCCTGCGCCGAGGACAACGCGGGGGCGGGCGCCAGGCCATCTTTGCCGAGCTTCAGGTCCATGCTCTTTGTGATCGAGCGCAGCTGTCCGTCCTTCATGTGGGTGACCAGGTCGCCGCCAATGACGGGCAAACCCTGGTAGTCGCGGTTGAAGCGAACATGCTCGGTGCCGTCGGCCTCGACGACGACATCGCGCGGCGAATACTGTTCGGCGGCCAGAGCGGTGCGGTCGCTGCTGGAATTTCCGGCCATCGACTTTCCTGAACCCTTGATCTTCTCCTCGCGCAAAACCTCGCGGGCGCGAGCGACGGCCGGATTACGCTCAAGCTCGGCGGCATGGCCGGCATCGCTCATAGCCGCCGAGTCGGGCGCGGAAAGATGGTTCTTCGCCGATGGTGAAGTCAGCGGATGAGCTTGCGATGCGGCGGCTGCGCTATGCGGCGCGCCGGCGCTGCCGATGTCGTTTGCGCCTTGCTTGACGGTGCCGGAAATCAAGGCGGTCGCGGTCGTTCCGGTCACTGCGAGAAGAATGGATGCGGCTAGAAAGTTCCGTTTCATGGACATGATTTTTCACTCCGAATGAAAATGCCAGATATGCGTGAGTTGCAAGGTGCCCTGAAGGCGATCGTGTCGGGGACGTTGTTGCTCCGCCTCCCCGAATCACCGCCTTGAGTTCACCATCGGCCTCTCCAGGCCGTCGCCAAAAGGCGACGGCCCGGCGTAATGCCGATCGCGAAGAGCATTCAGGTCGATCAGGTGCAGGTAGCCGCGGCCGATCCCGCCGGCAGCGACACATGGACCGCATCCCATGCGCAGGCCACCGCATTGGCCTGCTTCTTGGTCAGCAGGCCGCGATCCAGCAAATCCGCGGCCGCCTGCTGCGTCGCTTCGCGCGCCTGCGGATAGTTGGTCTGCTCGACCATGTACAGGGTCAACGCGCGGTACCAGATCTGTCCGGCGACCTTGTTGGTGATGCCCGCCAGCGCAGTGTTGCCGTTGCAGACCAGATCGGCCTTGGTCAGCGTCTTGCGATGCGATGCGGGCACCTTGACCCCCTCCGACAACAGATAGAAGAAGTGATTGCCCACGCCCGAGGTGAAATGCGGATCGTCCAGGAGGCCGGTGCCAAAAGGCTTGTCGCCGTAGCAGTCGAACGAGCCGATCTTCAACCCGAAGAAATCGAAGGCATCCAGGCTGGGCTTGAACATATAGCGCAACGGAGTCCCGTCGGTATTGACGCTTTCACCGATCAGATAGTCCGGCGGATCTTTGCTGCTGTTGTCGTAGAACTCGACCAGCGTGCCCATGATGTCGGAGTTGGCCTCGTTGAGGCCGCCCGAGTCGCCTTCGTAGATCAGCTTGGCGGTCGCGGCGTTGACCCCGTGCGACATCTCATGCCCGGCGACATCCAAAGCGATGACGGGATTCGACTCTCCCGCGACTCCGTTGAGGTAGTACATGCTGTTCAAACCCGACGACCAGAATGCATTCGTCCCGTCGCCGCCGTAGGTACTGACGTTCGCGACAGCCCTCACGCCCTTGCCGTCGTTGGCGATACCGCTGCGATCGTGTTGCTTCTTGTAGTAATCCCAGGTCTTGGCCACGCCGTAGTGAACTTCCGCGCCCACGCGCTGGCTCAGATCGATTTGGTCGGTGCCCCAGGCGTTGTCGACATCGAAGAAAGGTTTACCAAGCTGGCTGTCGTCAACCTGCGTGACCATCCCCGTTTCGTCGTAATGCCCCTCCGCTGCATCGATCAAAGCCTTGTCCGCCGGAAGATTGCCGCCGTTCAAGGTCTTTCCGCCGCCGCGGGTGGAGTCCACCAGAACGAATCCGGCCTTGTTCTCGGGGCTTCCCGCCGCGGAAATAGGAGTGGTGGAAATCTCGACCTTGCCGCGGAACAGCGTGAAGGCGCTGCCCGTGGCCGAAGCCAGGGTGAAGATCTTGCTGTCCTGAGCCAGATAGTCGCCGGTGTTGGCGTCGATGTAGATCAACTTGTTCACCGGCATGCGGTCCGCCCGGCTCCCCAGCAGCTCGACCTCATACGCCAGGGTCGGCTGGTTGTCCTTCGCGTAGTAGACGGTCTTGACGATGGGTTCTTTCAACAGTTCCGCGTCAAAGTGCTTGTTAGCGGCGAGAACGGCCTGGTTTTGAGAGAGCGCCGCTTTCGGCGGCGAGCCGAGCTCCGCGGCATCGGGAACTTGAAGGTCAAGCGTGCGCGTGGCCGACAGCAAGTTGCCGTCTCGTGAATGCACGACCACACCACCGCCGATGACGGGAAGATCGCGATAAGTGCGATCCATGCGTACATGCTCGCTGCCGTCGGCCTCCACGATCACATCGCGCGAGGTATAGCGCTCGGCGGCCAGGCTGGCGGCGTCCGCGTTCTTGCCGGATGCCTTGGCCGCGGCGATCTTTTCGTGCTGCAGAAGTTGCTGAGCCCGCGCGACCGCGGCCTGCTTGGCCAGATCGGCGATCGGCGCGGGAACTCCGATTCCGGACAACGCCGTCGCGCTGCTCGCGCGTCGCGACGGTGCGTGTGCAGAGGCGACCGTGCCGGCGGACGTGGAAGCGGAGGAAGAGGGGGTCGAATCGCCGTCGCCGGACGTGTGCGAGACGACCGCGGTGGCCGTGGTGCCGGCTACCGCGAGCAGGACAGATGCGGTCAAGAGGTTCCGTTTCATGGACATGAATCTGGACTCCGGAAGGGTGACGCAAATTAGGTGGACAGAAGAGAAAGGACGTTTCGTTTTTACTTTTTGACCATGTGCGCAGCAGCCAACACTCGCTCGGCATGTCTTTCGCGATGCGTCCGGACTGCATGCATATGAACGTAGGAGGCTTGCGTTATCCCTACGCGCCAGCAGAGATTTTTCGTAACCACGTCAACGAGCGCGCAAGCCGCGACACCGCCCGCATACGAATACGTTGCACAGCATTTCTTCCTTGAAATTCAGATAGCTCGCGACGAAGCCGACACCTGCGTGCGCGCTGAATTTCCAGAATTCACAGAACAGGCGGTGATTGAACGATCGGGCGCGGCCGCTCGCTACGCACTTTGCATAGTCGAAAATCCCAGTGCTTTCCCCAACCAATGCGCCTACAGACGTCTTTGAGCGATTCCTTTCTTACCGCGTCTTTAACGGCCGGCAACGGCTCTCGGCACATCCCGCCGTCGCGCTTGCCGATCGGCTAACCCGCCGAGCCGGACGCGACATCTATCTTTTAATCCGCGATTTATCCGGCCCCAGACCGGTCGAGCTAAACGGATGTCCGCACGAGCATGTGGACAGGCCGAAGTATCCGCAGACTCGACTCGCTATACGTCCAAGCCGTTCGCACCGCTTGGAAGTCTGTCTGCTGAAACCCAATACCCGGCCGGACGCGTGCCCGTATCACGCGCCGACTTCATCTCTGCACAACAAGCAGAGTTGGCCGAGTACGACAGGACACTAACATCGAATTTGTGGAGGTATCGGCCATGGCCGATCTATGCCATATGCGCTTGGGATATGAGTCTCGACGAAGACGCACGCGATCGCTGAGCGAAACGGGCGAACATATTCTTCGCGAGCAACGCACGACATGAGGCCGGGCATAGCGAGTCCTCAGCTTGCCCTTCAACTCCCGGGAAATTGGCCTTAGCTCGACTCGCGTGCGCGCATCGATGCCCGCCAACCCGCTTGAAAGCGAGTCCGCGCATTGAGTTGCTTCTGCAGATCCGCTATGTGCCGCCCGAGGGTGCGCTCGGAGAGGCGCAGGCGCTGGGCGATGGTCTTGTCCTGCAATCCGCTGGCCAACAGGGCGATCAACTCGCCCGTCGTCGGACCGGCGATGGGTTTGTGCTCACCCGAATCCGCCTCGAACACGATTGCCTGCTCCCACAGCATGTCGAAGTACGCGCACAGCAGATCCAAAAGAAGCGATTGGCGCAGCAGCAGGCCCGAATCGCTCGCGCTGTTCAAATGGAGAGGAACCAGCGCCATGCTCCGATCGATAATGGCCGCCTTGATCGGCACGCCGCGGAACACGCGCGTCTGCTCTCCGGCCGAAATGGATTCGCGGATATGCGCGACGCGCCCGGGCGCTTCCAAGCCTCGCGCATCGACTATCGTCTTGAAAACGACGTTGCGATCGATGACCGGCGCTCGCATGGTGTCGTGCTGTTCGTAGGTCGTTATGTACGGCGGCCGATCGAGCTCGAGAATTTCCTGTTTCGCATGGTGATGCATTTGCTCCAGGGTGCGGACCAACGCATCTCTTCCGGTGATCAACTCAACCGTCAGCTCATCTTCCAGCGCATCCTTGCTCAAGGGTTTCTTCTGGCTCAGTTGCCCTGCCAATGCCAGCACAGCCTGCAAGTCGCTTTGTCGCTTGGCTACCAAGGCCCCGAAACCAAGATCCGGCGGCGTGGCTCGGTAACGAGGCTGTTGGTCGATGGAGCGCGAAATCAAACCTTTCCGCTCAAGATGTTCCATCCACTGCTGAGCATAGACCGCCGACACCCCCGTTGAGGCGAGTATTGCGGGCAGGCTGGAGTTTGGATGCTCCAGTAAGAACGAATATATTTCGAGTTCGTCGGCGTGCAGATCAATTACCGAAAGTGCGTTGGCCCATTCGTGCTGGGAACCAGTATCCATCGCGCGCCCTTATCCGTATTTCATTGCTTTAGATCTTTGATCGCTCCCCGCCATGACGCCTTCGCAGAATCCCTATCGCTCCGTATAGGGAATCGCGCAAGCAAGGGCATCCCTTTGTGTCTACAAACGCACATTGATGGCACCATCCCTACGCAAGCAGCGATTTGCCCTGTTTAGACTTCTGAACAGATAGATGCCCTTCCAGGCAAGTCAGCTGCTCAGAACTGTTCTTGCCGCTTCTTCTGCTCGCCGGAGAATCTGTGTTCTATCGCGCGAAAGATCGGCGATCTGTCGCTCACCCATGTGGCGAGCGCTACCTGTCTGGCCCATCACGGCATACCGCAGCGACCGGCCGATCTCGACGCGCACCTCGCCGTCAACTATGCCTAGCCGTCCACCGGACGCATCGAGGAGTGGGAATGGATGGAAGACGGCGAGGTCTGCACGATGCCCTCTCCCGTCGCATCAACCAGCGAACGCACCGCGCAAGCTTCCGAAGGCAGCCCTCAAACCGTCGCGCTGGGCTTGAAGCGCCTTCTGTATTCCACCGGCGCTATGCCGAGTTGGCGCCGGAAAAGCCGCCATAAGGTCGCTTCATCGCCGACTCCCGTTCTTACCGCGATGGTCTTGAGCGGCAACGAGGTGTGTTCGAGCATGCGCCGCGCTTGCTCCAAACGCATTTGACGGACGACGGACGAAGGGGTTTGCCCGAACTCCCGCTCGCATACCCGCGCGAGCGTGCGGCTGCTCATGCCGGCGAGTTTTGCCAGCTTGGCGATCGGCAAAGGCTTGGCCAAGTGGCCCTGGATCAACGCCGTCAACGCGTGGACTCTGCCGACCGGGCTGCGCTCGGGAACGATGCTCTCGTCGAAGAACATCGCCTGCTGGTAAGGGCGCCGCAGATACAGCACCAGGCTTTTGGCGACCGTCAGCGCCGCCTGATGGCCGTGATCCTCTTCGATGATCGCCAGCATCAAGTCGAGACCGGCGGTGATGCCGGCCGAGGTCCAGATGCGTCCGTCGCGCAAGAACAGATCGTCGCTTTCCACGCGCGCGCGCGGGAACCGGTTGCGCAGTTCGTCGCGATAAACCCAGTGCGTGGTGGCCAGGCGGCGATCGAGCAAACCCGCCTCGCCGAGCACGAACGCTCCCGTGCAAATGGACACGATCCTGGAGATGCGGCGCGAATTCGCGCGAAGCCACTGCGCCACGCGCATTTCGCCGGCGGAACGGCCATTGGCCGGCGTGGCGCCGGCGATCACCACGGTGTTCGGCATGCCGTCGCGCGCGGCATCGTCGATGGAACAGGCGCCGCCCAGTACAACACCGTGGCGGGTGGGCACGGTTCCCTTCGCGGGGGCGACGATTTTGGCCGCGTAAGCGGGCAGGCCCAGAACTTCGTTCGCATATCCGAGCACCGACCAGGGCCCGCTGAGGTCGAGCAACTCAGAGCCGGGGAACACCACGAACCATACTTCGCGAGTGCGATTGCGCATTCGCGCACATTACGCCAGGTGGCAAGAAATGCAACGTTATAGCTGTCATGTCTTTGCCCAGCGCTTCGCGCGGCCCGCAGAATTGCCCGGCCGATACGCGAAGGCCGCCCTGGGAGTAGTTGATGAGCTACAACGCTCCACGCATTGCAGGTTTTGTCGTCATATGCGCCGCCGCGACATCCGCGGCGGCGCAGGACAATGCCCTCACCTCCGCAGTCGACGCCTTCGGCGAGCGCGCGGGGATCGAACAATCCGGCCTGTACAGCGAGAGTCAGGTCCGCGGCTTCGATCTCAACGACAGCGGCGCTTATCGCATCGACGACGCCTATTTCAACCGAGCCGCGGTCTTGGACGACACGGTGTTGTCGAGCGCCGGTGTGCGCGTCGGCGTGAATGCTGCACGTCTTGCCTATCCCGCGCCATCGGGCGTGGTGAACTACCGGCTGCGCGAGGCGGGCCCAACGAACGAACTGCGGCTGGGCGCGGGCTTTCGCGATTTCGGCGCCCGAGTGGTTCAGGCCGACGGTTCATTGCGCAGCGGCTCCCTGAGCTTCGCGGGCGGCCTTTTATGGCGTCCGCAGCTGCGATTCTCGCAAGGATACGAAGGCGTCGCCTTCAATACCGGTGGCGTCTTCGCCTGGGACATCGCGCCGGATCAGCGGCTGCGTGCGTTCGCGTCGAAATACAAGCGCCACTATGATGGCGACTATGCGGTGGTCGCCAACGCAGGGGCGATACCACCGCCATTGCGCAGGCTGCATCAGTATTCGCCGAGTTGGGCCGAGACGGACGCTGTAAGCACGAACATGGGCGTCCTCTACGATGCCCGCTTCGGTAGCTTCACCGCCGATGCATCGGTGTTTCGTTCGATCTTCGACATCGATCAAAACGACTTCACCCTTATTTCGTCGGACGGCGCGGGCAACGCAACGGCAACCACGCTTCGAAGCCCGAAGCGCACAAAGACCGCGGACTCGGTCGAAGCCCGAATCGGACGCCAGTTTAAAGCCGGCACGCTCGACCAGAACGTCACCCTGTCGGTGCGGGGCGGCCGCACCACGACCGAATTCGGCTCGAACCTGGCCATTCCCCTTGGCGCGTTCCAGCTCTCCGGCGATCCGCGCGACGTGGCGGAAGTTCAATGGTCGGGCAAGCGCGGCGAAGACAGGGTCGAACAGGCAACGGTGTCGGCGGGCTATTCGCTTGCTTGGAATGACCGCCTTCAGCTTCGTTTCGGGGTCCATCGCATCCGTTACGACAAAGCCGTGCTTTCTATTTTGGGCGCTCATACCGAGCGCGTCAGCCAGAGCACTCACTACAACGCTTCCGCGGTGTTCAATCTGACAGACCGAACAGCGCTGTTCGGAAGCTGGGTGACGGGACTGGAAGAGAGCGGCGTCGCGCCGCTCTCGGCGAGCAACCCCGACGAAGTGCTGCCTCCGGGTGAAGCCAAGCAACTTGAACTGGGCGTGCGTTACGCGCTCTCGCCGCGGCTGACCTTCATCGGCGCGCTTTTCGATGTTTCCAAACCCAGCCAGGGCCTTCGGACCAACGGTTCGTTCGGACTTGTCGGAGATGTTCACCATCGCGGCGTCGAAGCTTCGATTGCAGGCCAACTCAACGACCGGACCAAAGTCGTCGTCGGTGCTGTCCGCTTTGATTCGGAGGTGACCGGGCCGCTTGTGGATGCCGGTATCGTCGGCTCGGAGGATGTCGGCGTTTCGCGGCAGGCGGCCAGCGCCAGCATCGAATATCAGCTCAGCGACGGATGGTCGCTCGACGCCAACCTCAACTATTCGGGCGAACGCTGGGTCGACACCGCCAACACCTTGCGGGCGCCGGCCGTCACGACACTGGGCATCGGCCTGCGCGGCAGCTTCAAATTCGCCGGCCGCCCGGCCGCATTGCGCATACTGGCGTCGAATTTGACGGGAGCAGATGGGTACATGGCCGCACGTTCGGGCCTTCTGTCGCCGATTGCGCCGCTGACGGTCAGAGCCGTGCTTACACTCACCTTTGGCCCGGGTAAGTGAATCGGTTGCGGCAAGGTCCGCTGTCGCCTTTCTATCTCTTGCGTGGGTAAGCGACGTCATCGACTTGGACGTAGCGAAATCGAGACCTGGAACGCGCACCTCGACTGACAAGGCCTCAAGCGAGCCGGGCGACAACTCTCCAAGAAAATCGCCACGGCCTCGGGGCTTTTCATTTGGCCGCCTGCCTTAAATCGGGCGGCTCGAAAAATTCAACAAAAGTTCGGCAAAAACGACCGAACTTCTATGGATCGCGCACTAAGCCGCGAAACTCCGCAAGCGTCCTCTAAAGCGCTTGCGTTAGAACATCGAATAGATCTTCGGGAAGTTTGATTGCAAACTCTCCTTGGCCCCTTCGGACAGTGCCTTATGCTTCTCTCCGACCTCATTGGCGCTGCTACGAAGCTCTTCCAGAGTCGGCTTCTCGCCTGCCTTGGGCCGAAGCGCTTTGGCCTTCTCGATGATGCTGGTGACAAACTCTTTTGCTTCCGGATTGAGTGCGTCAATCTTATGTTTGACGAGATTGCGAAGCTCCGTGGCCTTGCCTTCGAGGTCGGATGCAGCCGATACCCCGTGACCTTTCGGGCGCTGAACATTTCGATCTGCCCCACCCACCATGAACGCGTGGACATGTCCGGAAGCTATCTGACTATTGCCTATCAGCTTGGATCCATCGTCGCTGAGCGTGATGCTCTGACTGGAAAAACCACCCAGGGTGCCGAGCCCACGGATTCCAGCGATTGGCGTCCATACAAATGCCTGGCTTAACCCACCGGAGGATTGGCCGGTTCCGACGACGCTTCCGTTATCGGCGATATCCACGGCCTTGATCCAAGGCCCTCCAAGGGTACCGATGTCCAGCCCTTCCTCTTGATCCGGGATTCCCACGGGGACCCAGACGAAGGATCTGGCCAGCCCATCGTCGGTCAAGTAGTTGCCCAGCACGATGCCCGCTTCATTCATGTCGACGGCTATCAGTTGCTGCCGCGATGTGCCGGCGATCTCCAGGTAATCGAGGTAGGTAACAGACGTTCCATCCGATCCCCAGCGAACGGCGACGACATCGCCATCATCGGTCTGACATGTGCCTGCCACACGGTGGCTTGAATTGACCGCCGCGACCACGCAGTTGGATCCTCCAGGCACTCTGGGCAACTCGGTGGCTGCGTATCCGAATAGGCCGGGCTCCCAACGAACCGCGACGGTTCCGCCGTCGCGCAGCCCGCATATGCCTACGACCACGGGCTGATCAGCGTTATCCATGTCCGAGATGACGCATTCGGTAGTGCTCGGGATCAAGGGAGGCAGCAAACCGAGCTCAGGCAAACGGGTGGGAGTGCGCGAGCCAGCCATCCAGATCACCGCAGTGGAGGATCCATCGGCGGCGACGCTCGACCCCGCGATGACACCGGATCTATTGATCTGCCAGGCGATCGCTTTGGCGTTATTGGGCAACGCCTTGAGTTGTATGGGTGCACTGCCTGGAATGGACGCCGTCCACACGACGGGAAACCATTCACCTGCCGCTCCCAGTTCGCAGTTGCCGACAATGACGCCGGCGCTGTTGATGTCCACCGCATCGCAAGGATCATTGGCCGCCAGCGTCGCTAAGGCAGCAGGCCCTGTCGTCGCAGCCCAGTAAGCGGCCACCAAATCCCCGTCCGGGTTGCGACAGATGCCGATGGCGGCACCTGCATCGTTGGTACTGCTGGCCAAGCAAACATTTCCACCCAGCGTGCCCATATCGACCGATTGTGCCGAAGCCAGGACGGGGCTACCCATAGCAAGTGCGGCAAGACACGCGGACGCGATAAATGACATAGAACGGCGACGGCTCATGGCTAGCTCCGGTAGCAATGGGTGACGAACTATTCGGCTGGTCCAACGATGTACTCCTGGGCGCCTTCTCGAATCCGCGATCTAGTTCGCCGAACTCTGCATGAGATGTGTCGCTCACTGAAACTCACGATAAATCAAATTGGCTTCGCGACTGCAGGCGTATCTGATCGGCAACTGCTCAATAGGCTCTAATGCGGTGACGGAAGAGGTAGACCCTGCATTCCGAGTATCGATTTGATGTCCCTATTGAGCAGTGCGATCTAAGTCGAGAACAAGTTCGCGGTGGGGCATGCTCGATTACCAGCAGTAACTGGTCCGACGCACGCGACCGGGGCAGCGCATGGCTCACCGAGCGAATTGAACCGCACCGGACATGAAGTCGATTGCACCCATGGAGCGTGCGGCTCGCTTTTCTTCCATACATGGGGAAGGAAGCCGGCGGATGCCGCTGGTTAAGGCTCCAGATCGAACCGACAACAGCCGGCAAGGACTCAGGCGAGCCGGGCGACAACTCTCTGATAGATGTCCCGCGGTTGCGTGGCTTTCCATTCAGTCGGTCGCCTCATCAGATGCATCAGGCTTTACGCACTTTATTCGCCTCATCTTCCCTACTTGATAGAGCGGCTGCTCATCGGCGCGATGGCTGGCATTTCGCTCTTGTCCCGGCAAGCGATCAGTACGCCCAGTTGGCCGGCACATAACGAAACGCCTTGCCGACGGCCGCCACGCGGCCGAGCGACGGGAACGACAGGTGGCTGGCCAGGAACAGCTCTCCGGTTCTCGCAGCCTCCCGCAACAGACGCACCCGGACACGGGTCGCGTCCTCGGGTTCGTGATCGAAGGCGTTTTCCCAATCGGGGTACTCGATCCCGGCCGGGACTACGGCATCGCCGGCGAACGTCAGCCGGTCGCCGCCGGAGGAGATGCGGACCATGCTGTGTCCCGGGGTGTGGCCGCCGGTGAGCGTTACGACGACCCCGGGCGCCACCTCGTGTTCCTTGTCGAACGGCCGCAACTCGCTGCGGTACGCATCGAGGAACTTCCGCGCGCTCGAGCGAATAATGTCCTGAATCCCGCCGAACGTGTTGTGCGAGAAATCGGGCGACTCGAAGAATTCGACATCGGTGCCCGACACGTGGACCCGCAGGTCCGGACGCATCCGGCCCCTCAGTCGCTCGTCGAGCAGCCCGCCGATATGGTCCATGTGGATGTGGGTAGCGATCACGTCGGTGATGGACGCGGGATCGATGCCGGCGCCCTCCAGCCGCAGCGCCAGGCGTCCGGCGCGTGTGGCGCTGGATATTTCCGACCCTACGCCGGCGTCGATGAGGATGGTCCGGCCGCCGCTGCGCACCACGACGACGTTGAGTCCCCAATCGATCGTGTCCGGCAGAAATCTGTCGCGCAGCGCGGCATCCCGAACGGCCGGATCGACGTTGGTACCCAGAATGTCGGCGGGTATCGCCATCGCCCCGTCGCTGATCACCAGCACCTCGATATCGCCGATCCGCGTCGCGTAGCGCGACGGAACCGCTTCGTGGCCGGGATGTGATTCGTTACCTGGGTGGCACAAGCACATGTCTGACTCCTGTTTCTGGCAGTTGGCGATCGGGAGCGAATTCTGTTTTTCGCCGGCGATGCGCTCGGCGAACTTGCGTGGATCGGGCGTCATGCCGCCTTCGATGGGGCGCGCGCTCACAAGCAACCGAAGGCGGTTGCTCTTTCTTCTCGCAGGCAGGCGCAGCCTGACGTTCTCGACGTCGAGCCGTCGGTTCTTGGTGATTAGGAACGTACATAGCCGGGCGATCGCCCTGTAGATACGCGAACGGAACCGTCGTGGTTCACCGCGGGAATCAATCACGGACTCGCCGCCGCATTCCCAGTCACGCTCGACTTCAAGGGGCCAGCACGTCGGGACACATCCCCTTGGCCGCGGTTTGTAAGCAAATGTAGATCCGGCCCGCAGAGCGATGCTGGCTTACAAAAACGACCCGCCCGAAAACGGTTGCGATACACCGCGGCGGTGAAATGGCGCCTCACCCCAAATAGGCTTCCCCCATGATCCGCAACCTGCTTGTCCCCAGCTCGATCGCCGCGAGCTTGCTCAGCCTGGGTCTGTTCGCCAGTTCCGCCTACGCCCAATCCGTGGCGAGCGTCGATGCAACGGCGGCCGTCGGCGCATCGGCTGAAGATCGCGCCATCCGTCCGTTCCGCGTCGCCGTTCCGGAAGCGGCGCTGGCCGATCTGCGCAAGCGGGTTCTCGCCACCCGATGGCCGGAGCGAGAGACCGTCGGCGATCAGTCCCAGGGCGCGCAGCTCGCCAAGCTCCAGGAACTCGTGAGCTATTGGGGGACCGACTACGACTGGCGCAAAGTAGAAACGAAGCTAAACGCGCTGCCGATGTTCGTGACCAAGATCGACGGGATCGACATTCAGTTCATCCACGTCAAATCGCGTAACCCGAACGCGCTGCCGCTGATCATCACCCATGGCTGGCCGGGTTCGATCCTGGAGATCACCAAGGCCATCGGCCCGCTGACCGATCCCACCGCGTACGGCGGCCGCGCCGAGGACGCCTTCGATGTCGTCATCCCATCGATGCCCGGATACGGCTTCTCCGGCAAGCCGCAGAGCACCGGCTGGAATCCCGATCGCATCGCGCTGGCGTGGGACGTGCTGATGAAACGCCTCGGATACAAGCGCTATGTCTCGCAAGGCGGCGACTGGGGTTCGGTGGTGGCCGATGCGATGGCGCGCCAGGCGCCGAAAGGATTGCTGGGCATCCACGTCAACATGCCCGCCACGGTGCCCGCGGAAGTAGCCAAGGCCATGAGCGCGGGCGATCCCGCACCCGCCGGCCTTTCCGCCGATGAGAAGGTCGCGTACGAATCGCTCAGCAACTTCTTCAAGAAAAACGGCGCCTACGGCGCAATGATGAGCACCCGCCCGCAGACCGTTGGTTATGGACTGACCGATTCGCCGGCCGGCCTGGCGGCGTGGATGTACGACAAGTTCGCGCAGTGGACCTACAGCGGCGGCGATCCCGAAAAGTCGTTGACGAAGGACGAGATGCTGGACGACATCTCGCTGTACTGGCTGACCAACAGCGCGATCTCTTCCGCGCAGCTTTACTGGGAGAACAACACCAACAACTTCAACGCCGTCGAACAGAAGACCGCGGCCATCAAGATCCCGGTGGCGGTGACGGTCTTTCCCGGAGAGATCTATCGCGCGCCGCGCAGCTGGACCCAGCGCGCCTATAGCAACCTCACCTACTTCAATGAGGTGAACAAGGGCGGCCATTTCGCGGCGTGGGAAGAGCCGGAACTTTTCACCGAAGAACTTCGCGCTGCGTTCAAGCCGCTGCGCTAGTCTGAACATGAGCCGGCGCGCGCATCATGCGGCGCCGGTCTCCAGCCGAGCCGCGAAGCGGCTTCGGCTTAGGTACCATCCAGTGTTCAGCGCTACGGCAGGCGACTATCTCCAGCAACGTCGCCGACGCGCACGACACAAAGTGCCGCCAGCAATAAACTGATGCCGCCGATCAACAGGGCGAAGATCGGCGCATTGCCGAAGAACGTCTTCAGCAGGAAGCCCAGGACGCTGGCGGCGAGCAATTGCGGGATGACGATAAACAGATTGAAGATGCCCATGTGCACGCCCATCTTCCCCGCCGGTACGCTGTCGGACAGCATCGCGTAGGGCAGCGACAAGATGGACGCCCAGGCGAAGCCGACGCCGACCATCGACAGCAGCAACCAGTGCGGGTCGCGGATCAGCAGGAAGGACAACAGGCCGCAGCCGCCCAGGACGAGATTGATCAGGTGGCTCAGGCGCAGGCCGAGCCGGCGCGTCATCCATGGAATCAGCATCGCTGCGGGTACGGCGAAACCGTTGTAAGCGGCGAACAGCACGCCGGCCCAGTTCGCGCCGTCGTTGTAGGCGGCCGAGCGTGTGTCCTGCGCGGCGAAATGCACGTCGGTTACAGCGGCCGTCGTGTAGATCCACATGGCAAACAGCGCGAACCAGGAAAAACACTGCACGGGCACGAGCTGGCGCATGATCGTGGGCATCGTCAGCAGGTCGGCGATGATCGCGGTGACCGGATTGCGTGCGCGACTGAAGCCGGCGATCAGTTGTATAGCCCCGTAGGCGAACAGGCCGGCCGCAAGCAAGTGCAGGCGCGCATCGGTCTGGCTGAGGTAGATCGTAAGGAATGCGGCCAATCCGGCCGCGCACCAAAGCATGCCTTTGTATCGCAGGTGCACGGGAAACGGCGGTAGAGGTTCTGTCGAGGTTGCGTCCTCGAACGCGGCTAGCGCGTCAGGCGGGTACTCGCGCGTCGATAGCACGGTCCAGGCGAGCGTGCCGAACAAGACCGCGGCGCCGAGATAGAACGCCAGCTTCACCGTGTCGGGTATTTCTCCGGCAGCGGAGAAATTGCTGACCCCGCATTGCGTGAGCAGCCAGGGCAGCAGGCTGGCGATGACGGCGCCCGCCGCGATGAACAGGGTCTGCATCGCGTAGCCGGCCGGCCGCTGCGACGACGGCAACTGATCGCCCACGAATGACCGCAACGGCCCCATCGAGACGTTGATCGCGGCGTCGAGGAGCCATAGCAGCGCCGCCGCGCTCCACAGCGTCGGCGAATTCGGCATCGCGATCAGCGCCAACGCGGCGAGGATGGCGCCGGCGAGGAAATACGGCCGGCGTCGGCCCAGACGACCCCACGTGCGATCGGAGCAATAGCCGATGATCGGCTGCACCAGCAGTCCGGTAAGCGGCGCTGCGATCCAAAGCGCGGGAATATCGTCGATGCTGGCGCCGAGGGTGTGGAAGATGCGGCTGACATTCGCATTCTGCAGCGCGAGACCGAACTGCAGCCCCACGAAGCCGAAGCACATGTTCCAGATCTGCCAGAAGCCGACCGGAGGCCTGTTCGTCGTGGCAGGCGTGGACATTTGGCGTCGGCGTTCGGCGTTCGCGGCGGCGCGCTCAGCGCCGCTTCGCCGCAACGGGCTCGGGCCCGCCCGACTGGCGGATCATCAGTTCATACGGCACGCGCACGAGCGAGCCCGCCTGCGGGTCGCGGATCGCAGCGAGCAGCTGTTCGGCGGCGATGCGGCCCATCTCGCGGCACGGCTGCCGCACCGTCGTCAGGCTGGGCCAGATTTGCCGCGAGGCCGGCGTGTCGTCGAAACCGAACACGGACAAGTCTTGCGGGATGCGCAGGCCGCGTTCGAATGCCTCGTGCATGACGCCGCAGGCGCTGTCGTCGTTGGCGGCAAAGATCGCGGTGGGCGGATGCCTCAGCTCGAGCAGTTGCCTCGAGCCAGCGACGCCGTCATCGAAAGTGAAACCGCCATCGACGACAAGCTTGGCGTCGTAAGGGATGCCCGCGCGGCGCAGGCCGTCGCGATAACCGGCCAGGCGCCAGGCACGCCCGCCATGCATCGCGGGGCCGGCGATGTGGGCGATGCGGCGATGACCGAGCTCAACCGCGTGCGCGATCATCTCCGCCGCCGCCTTGCGCTCGTCGAGGATAGTGCCGATGCGCGCGTGGCCGAGCTTGGCTTTCGCGGAGATCGAGGCGTAGCGCACGCCGAGGGCGTCGAGACGGTTTAGCAGTTTGACGTCGTCGGCGAACGGCGGCACCAGGATCAGGCCGTCCGGACGGTACTGCTCGATCGATTCCTCCACCGCGCGGACGTGGTCGGCATTGGAATATTCGAGCGGACGCAGCATGGCGCTGTAACCCTGACGCTCGCAGGCGGCGAGCATGCCGACGATGATTTCCATGATGTAGCTCGATGCCGCGGCGGGATCGTCGTACACCAGCGAGATCAGATAGGACCGGTTCCCCGCCAGGCTGCGCGCGGAAGGATTCGGACGGTAGTTGAGCGCCTGCGCCGCCGCCTCGACCTTCAACCGGGTCTTCTCGCGCACGTTCGGCTCTTGGTTGAAAACGCGCGAGACGGTTGTCATGGAGACGCCGGCGGCCTGGGCGACGTCTTCGATTCTGGCGCGCATCAATGCGTTTCCGATCGGGCTGGGGGCGAATCATGTTATCGCACACCGCGATGCCGGGGACGAGGCCGCCGCGCGAGAACCACGGTTGCGCAGGCCTCCGCCCCCCAATTGACGTCGCGCAGATTCGTTGCTGCGGTGCGGCATCCGCGCGTCGCACGGAGCAAGGTTGTGACGCCGTGAGAGCAAATTGGTAGCGCTACCATTTTCACATTGACAGCGCTTCCATTCGGGCGTATCACTCGCTCCGCCCCACGCCGGCCGGCGGCGATCGCCGCCATGAGAGCCGGAAGATGGGAGCGTCCGAACTGGAGGGAAGAGGACATGGCGTACCGCTTGCACGCGCTGTATGGCGCGATTCTTGTCGTGCTTGTTTCATCAACCGATGCTCTGGCCGGACCTGCCGATCAGGCTCAGGCCGCGGATCCCGCGCAACCGCAGACGCCTGCGGCGGCCGCGCCGCAGGAAAGCGCGCCCAAGACGCTCGATTCGGTCGTCGTTACCGGCACCAAACGCGAGACGCCGCTGCAGAAGACGCCTGTCGCGATCAGCGCGCTCAATGCCGAGACGCTCGAGAAAGAGCGAGTGATGACCGTGCAGGACCTCACCAAGCTGGTACCGAGCATGCAGGCCACCCGGCAGGGCGATCATGACGTGATCACCATGACACTGCGCGGCATCGGCAACGACCAAGCCAAGACCGAATACGCCGATCCGGAAGTGGCGATCTTCGTCGACGGCGTTTATTCGCCGCGAGCCGAAGCCGCCGCCGGCCTGCTCTTGGACGTGGCGGCCGCGGAAGTGCTGCGCGGTCCGCAGGGCACGCTGTGGGGCCGGAACTCCACCGTCGGCGCGGTCAACTTCCGCACCGCTACGCCGGAGATCGGCAGCTACTTCGGCAACGCCCAGCTCAGCGTCGGCAACTACAACGCGATCGGGGCGCGAGCGGTGGTCAATCTGCCGATCAGCGACACCTTCGCGATGCGCGTCGCGGTCGCTCAGGAACAGCATGACGGCTATGTCGATTACCAGAATCCGGTGGGGCAAATACCCTCTGCCGACGCGCAGCGCGCCGCCTATGCGGCGGCCGGCGGCGATCCGGCCACGTTCCGGCCGATCAATCCGAACCAGTACGTCACCGGCGGCGACAAGTACAACGCCCAGAACCAGTCGGCCGCGCGTGTGAGCGCGTTGTGGCAGCCCAACGATGCCTTCAGCTGGAACCTGGCGCTGGAGTACTTCCGCGATCGCGGCACGCCAAGCATGAATCTGATGCAACGTCCGCGCGCCGGCCAGGACTTCTGGTCGGCGCTGATCGACACCGCGCCGTACATCGAGCGCGACTCTTACGCGCTGCGCAGCCGCATGGACTGGGATATCAACGACGGCCTGCGGCTTTCCTACATAGCCGGTTTCAGCCGGTTCGACGGCCATTCGACCTACGATCAGGACAGCGGCGTACTGGTGCCGACCTGCTTCGCCTGCGGCCCGGCGCAGTACCAGGAAGACCGCACCAACGATTCCGAATACAAGACCACCAGCCACGAGTTCAATCTTTCCTCGACCGGCAAACAGACCGTCGACTGGATCGTGGGCCTGTACTACGCGGCCGAGAAGAATTCGATGCGCTTCGACATTCCGATCTTCAACGGCACGCAAGACGGCACTGTCGCCTGGCAAGGCTCGTTCATCCAACCCAAGGAGACGGTGGATTCGTACGCCGTGTTCGGCCAAGCCACCTGGAATGTAAACGACAACTGGCGCCTGACCGCCGGAGCGCGCTATACCGACGACAAGAAGAAGAATGTCGGCGGCCGCGGCTGGGGCTGGGCCTACAACCCGAACGTGCCGCAGGTTCCGATTTCCCCAGGCACGTATCCGAGTCCGCAAAACGGATTCAACGTCTCCACCGTCAACGACGGCGAATACGGCCACAGTCAGGTGACGTGGCTGGCCCGCACCGATTTCGATGTCGGCGAGAAGGGGCTGCTCTATGCCAGCGTCTCCACCGGTTACAAGTCCGGCGGCCTGCAAGACGGCGGCGCGACCTACAAGCATGAAGAGCTGACCAACTACGAGGTCGGCGGCAAGTTCAGTTTCCTGGAAGGGCGCCTGACCTGGAACAGCGCGCTTTACTACATGGACTTCAAGAACTTCCAGTTGTCGGCGCCGGTCACCTTTCCCGATGGCAACCGCGGCCTGGGTTTCAGCAACGTGAAAGGCAGCACCAAGGTGTGGGGCTACGAGAGCGAACTGTCGGCGCTCATCGGCGAGAACGACCGCGTCAATCTGACGGTGTCGGGCATTGCGAAGAAGGACCTGGGCAGTCTGCTTTACGCAGGCAGCAACGACTATCAGGGCTTGCCGGCGTGCCCGCCGGAGTCGGGCATCAGCAACTGCATGAACGTGACCGGCAACGAATTGCCGCATGCGCCCGACTTCGCGTTGACGCTGATCTGGGAGCACGAATTCCACCTCGGCAACGGCGGGACGCTGACTCCGCGTGTGACCGGTCATTACGAAACCGAAACCTGGCTGAGCGTATTCAACCTCGGCAACGAGGACAAACAAGACGCCTACGCCCGTGGCGACGTCTCGCTGCGTTACGAGGAACCTCAGCGGCGCTGGTGGGCCGGCTTGTACGTGCAGAACGTCACCGATGAGGAAACCCGTACCGCGGCTGGCCGTTTCAGCCCCGGCGCCGGCCAGTACCTGTGGGTGTCGCAGTACTTGCCGCCGCGCACGTACGGCGTGAACTTCGGCCTGCAGTTCTGATAGCCATCCAGCCTGCCTCGCTCGCACTGCGGGTGAGGCGGGTTTGCTGCGCGCATCGCGATTCGCCCCTGGCTTTGCTTGCCTTGCGCAAGCGCAGGTGGCGTCACGGGCGAGTGCGCACCCTGCCCGCGCGGACTTTTTTGGAGCAAGGTTTGAAGATCGTATCGAAGCGTCTTCGGATGCCCTCAGCGGTGCTACGCCGGGGTGGGTTGGTCATGGCGGCGGCATTGGGCTTGAGCGGCCCCGGCGTCGCCGGGAATGCGCCGGCAGGCGGCACGATCCAGCCCGAGCGCTGGCCGGCGCCGGCCTGGCCATTACCGGCCGATCCGGCCTTGGAGGCGCGCATCGACGCGCTGCTGGCGACGATGACGCTGGAAGAAAAAGTCGGCCAGATTGTGCAAGGCGACATTTCCAGCCTCACGCCCGAAGATGTGCGCAAGTACCGCCTGGGTTCGGTACTGGCCGGCGGCGGCTCCGATCCGGGCGGCAAGTACAACGCGGCGCCGGCGCAATGGCTTGCGCAAGCCGACGCGTTCTACGAAGCCTCGATGGACACCCGCGGCGGCGGCAAGGCGATCCCGATCCTGTACGGCATCGATGCGGTGCACGGCCAGAGCAACGTGATCGGCGCCACCGTGTTCCCGCACAACATCGGCCTGGGTGCGACGCGCAATCCGGACCTGATCCGCGAGATCGGCCGGATCACCGCGATCGAGACGCGGACCACCGGCATGGAATGGACCTTCGCGCCCACCGTCGCGGTACCGCGGGACGACCGTTGGGGCCGTAGCTACGAAGGCTATTCGGAAGATCCGAAGCTGGTCGCCAGCTACGCCGGCGCGATGGTCGAAGGGCTGCAGGGTAAGGTCGGCGACAAGGATTTCCTGGACGCCGCGCACGTGATCTCCTCGGTCAAGCACTATCTCGGCGACGGCGGCACAAGCGACGGCAAGGATCAAGGCGATACGCAGATCGGCGAGGCCGAGCTGCGCGACATACACAACGCCGGTTACCCGCCGGCCATCGCCGCCGGTGCGCAAGCGGTGATGATTTCCTTCAGCAGCTACCAGGGCGTGAAACTGGCCGGTCACAAGCCGCTGGTCACCGACGTGCTGAAAGGACGCATGAACTTCGGCGGCTTCGTCGTCACCGACTGGAACGCGCACGGCCAAATCGCCGGCTGCGACAACACGCAGTGTCCGGCGACGGTGAACGCCGGCGTCGACCTGGTGATGGCGCCCGACAGCTGGAAACCGTTTTACGAGAGCACGCTGGCCGCGGCGAAGGCCGGCACGATTCCGATGGCCCGTCTCGACGATGCGGTGCGGCGCGTGCTGCGGGTGAAGTTCCGGCTCGGCCTGTTCGATGCCGGCAAGCCGTCGCAGCGAGCGCTCGGCGGCAAGTTCGAGTTGCTGGGCGCCCCCGAGCATCGCGCGGTCGCGCGCCGGGCGGTGCGCGAATCGTTGGTGCTGTTGAAAAACCAGCGCGGCGTGCTGCCGCTGGACCCGAAGAAGAAGCTGTTGGTCGCCGGCGACGGCGCCGACAGCATGGCCAAGCAGAGCGGCGGCTGGACGTTGACCTGGCAGGGCACGGGCACCACACGCGCGGATTTCCCGAACGGCGAGACGATCTGGGAAGGGTTGAAGGCCGCGGTGCAAGTCGCCGGCGGCAGCGCCGAGCTTGCGCCCGATGGCCGGTATCGAACCAAACCCGACGCCGCCATCGTGGTGATCGGCGAGAACCCTTATGCCGAGTTCCAGGGCGATCTGCCGACGCTGCTTTACAAGCCCGGCGACGACAGCGAGCTTGCGCTCATCAGGAAACTGAGGGCCGACGGCATTCCCGTGGTGACGGTGTTCCTCAGCGGCCGGCCGCTGTGGGTGAACCGCGAGATCAACGCATCCGATGCCTTCGTCGCGGCCTGGCTGCCGGGCAGCGAGGGCGCCGGCATCGCCGATGTTCTGCTGCGCGGGCCCGACGACGGCATCCATTACGACTTCAAGGGCAGACTCAGCTATTCCTGGCCGCGCCGCGCAGATCAGTACGCCAACAATGTCGGCCAGAAGAATTACCGCCCGCAGTTCCCCTATGGTTACGGCCTGACGTATGCCCGCGCGAGCGATCTCGCACCGCTCTCGGAAATTTCCGGCGTATCGCTCGCGCAAGCGCAACCGGGCCAGTACTACGGGCTTGGCATGTTGGCGCCGGGACTGTCGCTGACGTTGGAAGCGGCCGACCGGCGCGCCGTCAGCATCAAGACGCTGCCTGCGGCGGCGGACGACGACAGTATCCGCATCGCCGCGGTCGATCACCGGCGCCAGGAAGATGCGCGGCGGGTGACTTGGTCAGGCTCGGCGCCCGCACGCTTGTCGTTGATCGCCGACGCGGCGAAGGACCTGACGCGCGAGGCCAACGGCGACATGCAGCTGTCGCTGGCGCTTCGCGTGGACGCTCCACCGAAGGGCGAAGTGGCCATAAGCGTTGCCTGCGGCGAAGGTTGCGGCGCGACGCTGCCGCTGCGCGATTCGTTAGCGTCGTTACCGGTCGGCCAATGGACCACGCTCGGGATACCGTTGAAGTGTTTCGCGCTGGCCGGCGCGAACCTGTCGAAGTTGTCGGGCCTGTTGGCGATCGAAACCTCCGCACCTCTACAGCTGTCGTTCTCGCGTATCGCGCTGACCCCGCAGGGCGAAGCCGAGCGGACGCTCGGATGCGGGGCCAAAAAGTAACCTGCAACAGAGATTGTTCCGAGCTTCGGCGCGGAGTCCACCGATGCATAGGTGTTTTCCGCATGTCCGCCGCAACAGCCACGACCGCGCCAAAACACATGCGGTCAATTTGCCTGAAGACCTCTGGCTATGGCTGGAATGCGTTTGCGGGGAGGCGACAAAAAAATCGGCGCCCACCAAGGGCGCCGAGTAAGTAGAAGTTGGAGGACAGGCGAAGCGTTGCCCGCCCCGATTTTTTCGCCGCTGGTCAGGGCAAGGTGTTCAACGTCGCCCGCACCGGCCTTGAGAAGTTGAAACCATCGTGCCGGTCCCAATTGACCGACCAGGTCATGACGCCGCGGAAGCTGGGATAGGTCTGCTGGGGCCGGATGGTTCCGCAACTCTGCAGCCGCGTCAGGCAGTTCAGGGCATTGGCGATCGTGGCCTGCGACGCCTGTCCGCTGTTGGCCGAGGACGGGCCCGAGGGCAGTCCGAACGCCACCTGATCCGGCCGCAGGCCGTTGAAGACGACGCCGGTGCCGTTGTTGGTCCTGAACCCCTCGATCAGCATCAGGCTGGCGCCGACCAGCATGTCGACCGAACCCTCGGCCAAGCCGGTCTGGCTGTACGGCGAATACAGCGCGCCGTTGTTGTAGTACTGCACGTGGATCAGGTCCAGCTCCTGGCGCAGTCCGTCGATGATCGGCAGATAGGCGCCCCAGATCCCGCTGTACGCGGCGAAGCCGCCCTGGACATACGGGTGCTCGGGCGCCATCGACAGGTAGAACGACGGACCGATGCGCGTATTGAGCTGCTTGATGGCCGTTACCAGATTGGTCTGCACGGCCGCGCCGTGGAAGACGCCCGCGCCGCTTTCCAGATCGATGTCCACGCCGTCGAAACCGTAGTAGCGGATCAGATCCTCCATGCTGTTGACGAAGTTGGCGACCTGCGTTGCATTGTTCAGCGTCACCGTGCCGTTCTGGCCGCCCAGCGATAGCACGACCTTCTTGCCGCGCGCGCGCGCCGCGGCCACGTCGGCCTTGAACTGCGCTTCTGTTCCCGCGCCCGGATCGACCGTGAAGCTGACGGCGCCGTTGCCTGCATCGTCGCCGAAGGCGACCACGATGACGTCGAAGTCATTGGAAACCTGGCTTATCGGGAAGGTGGCACCGGATGGATTGGTGAAGTTGTGCCAGTACCCCACCAGCGCATGGCGCGGCAGTGTGTTGTCGCCGCCACCACCGGCGCTGGTGGTCGCGCTGATCTGCGTGCCTTGCGCCGAGGCGTTGCCGGCGTTGTCGCGGGCGCGCACACGGAAGGTGTAGACCGTGGACGCGGTCAGGCCGGTGCTGCTGTAGGAAGTACCGGCAGGCGAGCCGACCAGCGTGCCATTACGGTAGACGTCGTAGCCGGCGACGCCGCTGCCGCCGGCGTTGTCGGTGGAGGCGTTCCAGCTCAGGTTGACGCTGGACGAGGTCACCGACGTCGCGACCAGTCCGGCCGGCACGCTGGGTGCGGTGGTGTCGGGCGTCCCGGTATTGACGGTGATGTTGGCCGCAGCCGAAGTAGTGGTGGCGCCCTCGTTGTCGGTGGCCACCGCAGTGATCGCATAGCTGCCTGCGGTCGCATTGCTCCAGCTCGCGCTGTAGGGGGACGTGGTATCGATGCCCAGCGAAGTGCTGCCGCGGAAGAACTGCACCTGGGCGACGGTGCCGTTGGCATCGGCTGCATTCGCCGTAGCGGTGATGGTGGCGCCTGCAGTGAAGGTGGCGCCGTTCGCCGGTGCGGTCAACGTGACCGTGGGCGGCTGGTTGCCGCCAGCGCTGCAAGCACCCAGATCCTGGTAGTAGCCGCAGCTGGGGCAGTGCGTGGGCGGTGTATTCCAGATCGACATAGTCGCCTGGTACAGCCGCCCCTGATAGACGAGCTTGCTGCCCGCGTTATAGATGGTGGCCGCGTTCCATTCGGCGATCCCCGCGCAGCTGACACTCTGCGCGTGCGCGGGCGACAGCCAGGCCGTCAACAAAAAGCCGGACAGCAAGATTCCTGTCAATCTGATGCTCATTGGGTGTGTTCTCCAGGTACCTGGTGGATAGGGAAGGAGGCGGGCGCGAATGCGCCGACCTTTTCAAGCCACGCGCGGCAGACCTGCTGCGGCGCGGCCGTTCCCCCCAGAGAACAATGACAACAGTTGTGCGGTCAGTTGCTGATCCGCGCAGTGCGCTGCATGCATGTGCAGCGCTATCGGACGCCGCCGACTGTGGTGGGCGACGACCCGCATGTCAAGTTGCCCATTTCAGATTAATGCGGTGACCGTCACACCGCGAAATAGGCTGCTATACCGCGATGTGCGCATGCGCCTTAGCATGCTCGACTGGTACGGCTTGAAGTTCCGGCACTGCATCAAGCGCCAGGCGACGTTGCGTAAGGCGAAGTGCATCATGCAGGAGGCGACCATCGACTACTGGCGTTATTCCACGCCGAAGGGTCACAGGCTGCTCGATGGGCGTCGAGGTGAGTAGCTTTAGCCGCCCATCAAGCAGGTGCGCAACGATCGTCGAATCAGTCCCTTTTGGCACGACCGCTGTCTTAGATTTGCTTCGCAGTCCACCCGTGCCCGCTACTCGATAGGCAGATTCAATCCTGAGCACAACGATGGGATCAAGTCGAGCCACCGCGGCTTTCCGCGGCTTGGCCCCACGCTCGAGGGCGCCGCGTGACCACCGCGCATCACCCGGAAGCGAGAACGCTTCCGGGCTCACGCCTTACTCAATAGGTCAGATACTCCAGACGTTTCGCGCTCAACTGCCCAGGGGATTCGTTCCGCTCGTCGGCACTGAAGCCCTGTCCGCCCATGGTGTCCTTGTTGATCAGGAAGCTGAAGATGCTCGGACCCTTGCCTTCCTCGTCCCTGGGGTATTGCGCGTTGCCGTGGCAACCCATGCACCCACCCATCACCAACTGGTCGCTATTCGGAGGCAACTTCTTCACGCCCAGGATACTTGGCAACCCGCGCTTGGCGAGCAGGGTGAATTCCTTCTTGTCGGGGCTGGGATCCTTGACTCCGCCCTTGAACAACTGGATGCCAGGCTGGCTGCTCTCGACCACGATATTCGCCAGGTAATAGTCCTGGGTAAGCGGATTAGGCGTAGCCGGCGTGACGGAGCTGTCCTCGTTCGTGGGCAACACCTGAAGCCCCACGAGACGATAATACTGCCACACCGAATTCTTGAACTCGGGCGTGCTGGCCATGGCTTGCTGGACTTCAGCGTTGACGCTATAGACAGCGCTTGTCGCTACCGGTGGATTCTGGACCTTGATCGGACCCGAAAACCCGGCAGGCACGGTGAACTTGCCGGGGATGACATCGTAGCCGTGCGCACTATCGATCGCGCCCGCCAACGGCAGCGCAACCAGGGTCCGGTTGGATCCGGAATTGAGGATGGCCGACGGCCTTGTCCCTGGCGGTACCGATGCATCGTATTGCAGTTGGTCATAGAGGTTGATGACATACAACCCGGTGTCTTTCTTGTCCGGCGTGGTTAGGCTGTCCACCTGTTCGAAGGTGGTGTAGACGAACGTCGGGTAGTTCTCCATCTTACGCAGGATGTGCAGGCCGACCAGACCGAAGGTGGCCACCCGAGCCTGGGTCTGGCCATTCTCCTGGTAGTAGTACAAGGCCTCGGCCGTGTGATAGCGGCCGGACGCGATCAAGGCGGGAGTCATTTCCCGCCATGCCGACTTGACCTCCACCGATTCTCCCTGGTCCGTCCCGTTGGGAGGCAATTCCAGCGCGGTGGGGGGCTTGTTGGCGTTGTAGATGGATTTTATATAGCCATATTCAACAGGGCTCACCTTGGCCTGGAACAAGATGATGTGATCGTCCTGGGGATTGGCCGACGGCGTGCTGCCGCTTTTCGGGAAGAAGATCTGGTTCTGGCCGATCTGGGTATTTTCGTCGAGATTGTTGAATCGGGCGTCGGTCGAGGCGACCTTGATATTTTGGAAGGCGTACTCGGGATCCAGGGTGGCGAGGTTGCCTTTGGGGGCCGATCCCGCGGGGAACAGCTCGGACCGGTGAGCAAAGGTTTCCCAGACCAACTGATTGCCGCTGAAGTTGGAAGCGGCGGTTCTGCCGCTCTGGTAAAAGTCGCTGGCGCCGGATGCGGCGAAGTTGCGGCTCGGATCGATGCTGCCCCGCACGACCGGAGACTTGCCGGCGGCATCGACGCCATTTTTCTGCGCGGGGGAATTGAAGTGGATGAACTGCCGCCAGGCGAAGCGGGCGTATTCCGCGTGGGTGATGTTGGGGTTGTAGGGGTCGTAGTTGTACGGCGGCGGAGCGGCGGGCAGAGCCGCCGGGGTCGCGGTCAGGTCAGCCGGCGTGATTTCTGCGCCGCCCGGAAACGGTGTTTTCTGATCCTTGGAGATCGATGAAGCGGCGACAGTGGGTTCGGTTTTCGTACATGATGTGGACATCGCCAACGTACCGGCGAGTGCACCGAACATAATGATTCCGGTCTTCATTGCTGCACTCCGTCATTGTTGCGCTCCGTGGTGAATCCGGACGATCCATCGCGGCAGCCATGGGAATTCATGAGTTATCACGCCGCCCCATTTCAGCCGGGGACGGGGGCGGGTCAGCCCACGTACTGGTACCACTGGATCACGAAGTTGGTATCGTTGAAATCATTATCGGTACCGTCTTCCGTCACGTATAAGTTGCCCCCACCGAGTGTTTTGTTGATGAAGAACACGACCGGATTGCCCGCCGAGACTTGCGGAACGTATGGCCCGCTGCTGCCGAACTGGACTTGCATCCCGTGCGCCATGGTGAACCTGCCGGCTCCGTTCTGGAGGAAGCCGACGTTGACTCCGCTTCCCGAGATCGGGAAGTTCGCCTGACTGCCATCCAGGCAATAGAAACTGATGGGGTTGCCGCCGGCGTCGATGACCTGGACGTATTGCGTGTATGCGGCCTGATGCATCGCCGTGAACGTCACGAGCTTGCCGTCGGGGATGTACTCCAGGGACTGAGGTTTCGACCATTGGATCGTTGCCATGATGGAATCTCCTTATCTTGATTGGCTTCCAGGACTGGGTGAGGCGCCGCTGCTGCCTTCACCGGCTGTCACGCCGCTGGCTCCGTGGAACCGGTGCTGCATGGCGCATGCTTACCGGAACAGTGCCGTCGAGCAGTTTGTGGACCATGAAGTTTCTTCCACCGGCTCACGTCGACAGCGTCGTGCATGGCGGTGCAGAACTATTGCAAGGACACCCCGAATAGGCGCTGCCGTTCTGGCGACAGCTCCGCAATTCAGAGGAACGTCGTTCGATACTCCCACTCCCGCCCAGATCGACTCGCGTCAAAACACGCAGGCCTGAATCAGAACCTGGTGCTTCGCGCAGCGACTTTCCTTGGTCAACGACACAGGGCGATAAGCGACGAAGTCGTCTTAGAGGTTCATGGATAGCCTTTTCTGTGATTCAACAGAAGCGCCGTCGTCTTAGGTTCAAGCATCTGCGTCTTAGCGCATCGCCAACTACTACGCTGTTAAGCGGAAGCTGCGGCCAAATTTTTTGATTGATCCTTGATTAAGCTCACAAAATTTGGCGTCTATTTCGCGCCAATGCGACTTCGCTCGCAAAAGCACCGGCTACCAACGAGTGCGACGTTCCATGCGTACAGCGGCCAAAGCGGCACTGATGCTTCGGAGAAAATGTCGATTTGCCCTGAAGGCAGGCAACCGCGAGAGCACTCTCACTAGCGAGTTCCACAACGCGAAAGCCAGCGCGCAGGACGGCATCGAACATGCACCGCCGGCGAGCGGCGGCCGCACGCCGGCCGATGCGGAGGAGTTACTGCAACAGGTCGCCGCGGCGCGGCTGGCGGGGCGCCTGCCGCTGGCGCTGGAGTGCTGCCACGCGCGCCGGCGCAATGGCCGCGGCAACCCGAAGTCGCGCTGGTCGCCGTCAAGGCCGACTGCGATCGCGGCGAACGCGACGCCTGCGAACGGCGGTTGAAGGAGCGGTTGCCGAGGAGTTACGGGCCTGCGTATTTCCGCTCGCCCCGGTACCAGGCTCCGTCGGGCCTGAGATGCCAATCCGGTGTTTGCACGGACCCCAAGGCACCAGGTCCGCTGCGGGTACCGTCGATGAAGCTGATCCGATCGATATTCACTGTTCGGTCCTCATCGTAGGTGATGTTGTGCAGCACGAGCGTGCGCTTATCCCAGTTGATGCTCTTCAACGCTCCTTGCTCGATCGTCGGGTTGATTGAGCTGTCATGCTTGCCCCAGATCATCAGGTACTTGCCGATCGGATATTGCTTAAGATCAGCGTCGAAAGTGCGTGGTTTTTTTGGCTCATTACCGAACTTACTGATGGTGTCGACGTCGCCGAACTTGCACTCGACAAGATCCTCGCGCTCGACTTTTCCATCAAGACCGATGTAGACGGCTACTTGGATAACGAAGCAGTCTCGCGCCAGATCGATTTTTGACAGATATCCTTGGAGCGTTTCGCCGTCCGTCTTCAGGATCACCACGGCATCATTCTGAGAAAAGCCCTTGACCATCTCATTCTTGTCCACGTTGTGTCTCCCTCGCTCATGGACGCAAGCCAGCAATGAGCGCGTTGTGGCCGGGCTCAAGTGGGCATCCTTGTATATTTTTCATGTCGCCGGCCAGCGGCCGGAACCATCGAAGCATGAAGCAACATTCTTGTCGTCTACGCGATAATGCTAGACGGCAGTGCCGCGCCCATTTGGGATTTCGCGCCGTGTTCTGAGGATTGATCGCCGGTGTATTTCCGACACGATCTCCTGCTGCTTCCAGGCGAGCTGCCGCACAGGTTCTCAGCGGCGTGGGGTGTATCGCACGCTGACGACAGCGCTCTACCCGCTGCGCGGCTCTGAGCGGCCGCGCAGCCCCGCGCTCAACGCAGCGGAATCGCCACCGGCCGTAGCGGCGCGGCGTCGCCGCCGCGGATCTTGAGCGGGCCGCCGATAAAGGCGAACTCGTAGACGCGGTCGCGCGAAAGCTCGTCCAGCGCGATCAGCTCGATGATCGGAACGCCGTGCTGGGCCAGCAGGTAGGTATGCAGCGGCACGTACTCGCCCTGCACTTCCGAGGGAAACGTCTCCAGGCTCAGGTTGTCGGCGCCGACCACCATCGCCCCCGCCTCCTCGACCAGATAGCGCGCCGCGTCGATGCCCAGCCCCGGCGGCTGCGCGATGTAGGCATCGGCCTTCTCGAACAGCTTCATCCGGCCGGTACGGATCAGCACGATGTCGCCGCGCTGCAACTGCGTCTTCTGTTTCTCCAGCGCCGCGAGCAGGTCCTGGCGGGTGATGCGGTATTGATCGGGCAGCATGTCCACGCCCTTGGCCGCGGCGATGTCGAGCAGCACCCCGCGCGCGATCAGCGGCGGAAACTTCTCTATCCCGGCCTTGTTCCAGCCGCGGTCGCCCAGGTGCTGGTCGGCTTCGAAGCCGTTCCAGATCCGCCCGCCGATGCCGAAGTGGTTGAGCGCGTCGATGTGGGTGCCGGTGTGGCTATACATCGAGAACGCGGTTCCGGTGTAGCTGGTATGGGCGTTCATCGCCGCGCCGACCTGCATCGGGTCGTCGACCTGGGTGCCGCGCGGAGTGTGGGTCATCCAGAACTGGTAGTGCGGATCGCCGGCGGCCTGCCAGCTCGGCATGCCGACGAAGTACTCGGTGGCCAAATCGTAGACCTTGCCTCCGCGCAGGCGGCCGAGCACGGCGGCGCGCGACTGCTCGGTGATCATGTTGAGCCGGCCGATCTGATCATCGGCGCCCCAAGGGCTGCGGCCGACTTCGGCGGCGTTGCTGGCGACGGCGGTACCGGCGGCGGTGGTCAAGGCCAGCGCGAGCGCGGCGCCGGCCAGGGAGTGGGCGAGTTTCATCGGATTCTCCATGCGTTCGCGCCGGGGCGGCGCCGATCGTGCGGCGTGGCGCCGCGTTGGGATCAGCATGGGCGCGCCGGCGCTGGCGAAACAGCCGCGGCAGGTGCAGGGACTATTCGCTGGCGGTCAGCAATCGCCGTCAACCATTACCGTCGAGCGCGGCCGGCAGATGCGCGGCGAGGAAATCGAGGAAGGCGCGCACCTTGGCCGGCAGGTGCCGGCCGGTGGCGTAGACCGCGTGAACCTGGCGCGGCGCCTGGCGATGGCGCGGCAACACCTCGCGCAGGCGCCCGGCGGCGATCTGCGGCCCCGCCACGAACGACGGCAAGCTGCCGATGCCGTGGCCGTCGAGCAACAGGTCGCGCAGCAGCAGGCTGTTGTTGGCGGCCGCGCGCGGCGCCGGCAGCGCGAACTCGCGCTCGCCATCCGCATCCTGCAGGCGCCAGGCGCGCGGCGACTGCGACAGGCTGTAGCCAAGCAGCGCATGCCCGCACAGTTCCTGCGGCGTGCGAGGCTCGCCGCGGCGCTGAAGATAATCGGGCGCTGCGCAGAGCAGTTGCTCGACTCGCCCGAATCGGCGCGCAATCAAACTGGAATCTTCCAGTTCCGCGCGCAGCCGCACCGCCACGTCGAAACCTTCGCCGACCAGATCCACGACGCGGTCTTCCAGCACCAGGTCCAGGCGCAGATGCGCGTGCTCGGCGAGAAACCGGCTCAGCAGCGGCGACAGCACGCACAAGCCGAACGACAGCGGCGCGTTGACCCGCAGCAGACCGTCCACGCGCTCGGAGCCTTCGCGCATGCGTTGCTCCAGCGCGTCGATTTCGTCGAGCAGGCGGCAGCATTCGGTGAAATACAGGCGGCCGCCGTCGGTGAGGCTCATGCGCCGGGTAGTACGCTGAAGCAGCACCGTGCCCAGGCGCGCCTCTAGCTGGCGTACCTGCTTGCTCAGGCCAGCGGCCGACAGCGCCAGATCGTCGGCGGCGCGGGCAAAACTGCCCAGCTCGACCACGCGGCGGAAGCTGCGCATCGGGGCGAGGGAATCCATGCAGCGGCTGCTCGGCGGTGAGGGGCGGCCATGATGCCGCCGCCGCGGCTCGGCGGCCAGCGCGGGCTCAGCAGGCTGCGCTTTCCGGTGTCGCGCCCACAAGCACGCCTCATGCTTGAGCGTGGTGATCGGTGGCGTCAGCCGAGACCTGTAGCGCCGGGAATGGGCTTCCCTGCTCTTTCAGCCAGTTGCGTAAGCACGCAGTTCCTCGACGCAGGGAAACCAAGCAACTCAGCACCTAGGCGGAGCCGGAATCGCGAGTCGCGAGAGATGCAAAGTATTGCGATCTGGCCCAGTGAAAGGGCGGTCGGCCCCTAGCCCCACGCGGAGAAGTGTGGTCCTGATTGCATTTCCACATCCACATACGGTGGCTCCGTGTGCCTACACGTTCCTTGCCGTGAAGAGACTGGTTTGAACTTAGGCGCGGCCAGATAGATTCGAACCTCCATCCAATGGCTTAGCTCTAAACGAGCGCAACGATGCCCGGCCTTACTGGGTACGCCACCTGTGGTTCCCAAAAGTGGGTTTCGGGTTTTGGTTCGCCTGTTGAGGGCCGTTGGGGTGGGTGGATCACGGACAACCGGAATCCAACTCTCTATTACTCAGGATCATCTACGGTTATCTAGAATTACCTTCGACCATGATCGACTAGGCACCGCCCCTCTATGGCCCGAACGTCCCCTCGCGATCACGCGGGCGCCTTTGACCCGGCCCGGCTAGTCGCGGTGCACCTTGTCAGCCCAGCTTCCATCCGGCCTGTTCCGGATTGGTCCTCCGACACCGGCGCGCGGCCTTGCTCCCGCCTACTCGCCAGCCGCCCAGCTAAGAGCGTGTTCGAGCGTTAGCTGAACGTGAGCAGGCATGATCTGGCACTGGCGAGGAAGAGCAGTTGCCAGCGCGCAGCCTTTATTTTTAGCTGACCATATTACCGTTTGGTCACTTGTTGCCTATTAGCCCACCAGACGATAGGCTCACGACATGAACAGATCACCCTCTCATTCAGTCGCGACTCGTGGCCCCGCCGATCATGAGCTGCGGGATCAGATCGTTGCAGCCGCAACCGAGCATTTCAGCCGGTACGGCTATGAGAAAACGACCGTCTCCGACCTCGCCAAGGCGGTGGGCTTCTCCAAGGCCTACATCTACAAGTTTTTTGAATCCAAACAAGCCATTGGCGAGACTATCTGCGTCAACTGCATGTTCCAGATCGAGGCCGAAGTGCGGGCCGCGATCGGCGGGGGTGATCGGCCGCCAGAGAAGCTTCGGCGCATGTTCAAGGCCATTGTCGATGCAACCCTGCGCCTGCTGTTCCAGGATCGCAAGCTCTACGAAATCGCCGCCTCAGCGGCCAGCGAACGCTGGCCAGTGACGATCGCCTACGAGGCGCGCATGCAGGCCCTGCTTCAGGACATCATCCAGGAAGGCCGACAAACCGGAGACTTCGAGCGTAAAACCCCGCTCGACGAGACCACCGCTGCGATCTATCTCGTCATGCGGCCTTATCTGAATCCGCTTCTGCTACAGCACAGCTTCGATTACACCGAAGAAGCGCCGGCCCGGCTGTCCGGACTTATCCTTCGCAGCCTGTCTCCATGATGAACGCCGCGCTGTGACTATTGACGAAATTGGTCACTAGTATCATGCTTTTGTCCCAGATCAGCTTCTCTTTGGGACTCACATGCGCCGGCGCCTCGCTTTATCCGCAGCCCTCTGCGCCGCCTTACCGCTCGCGCTTGCCGCCTGCGGCGGCACAACTTCCTCCGATCCGCGAACCCAGCCACCGCTGGTGCGCGTTGTCGCCGTTCAAGCTCCGGATGCCGCATCCCGGTCGTTCACCGGGATCGTAGCCGCCCGGGTACAAAGCGATCTGGGCTTCCGCGTTTCGGGCAAGGTGCTGGAACGGCTCGTGGATGCGGGGCAAACCGTCCGGCGCGGGCAGTCGCTCATGCGCATCGACCCGGCCGATCTCGAGCTTGCGGTGAATGCGCAACGGCAAGCCGTTGCCGCCGCGCGCGCGCAGGCGGTGCAGACGACGCAAGAGGAAGTCCGTTATCGCAACCTGCTCGGAATCGGCGCCGTATCGGCATCGGCTTACGAACAAGCCAAAGCCGCGGCCGATGCCGCCAAGGCGCAGCTTCGCGCGGCTCAAGCCCAAGCCGAAGTCGCTCGCAACGCGAGCGGCTATGCGCAGTTGCTGGCAGATGGCGATGGCACGGTCATGCAAACGCTGGCGGAACCTGGACAGGTCGTCGGCGCCGGACAGGTCGTCGTGCGCCTGGCGCATGCCGGTCCGCGCGAGGCGCTGGTCCAATTGCCAGAAACCCTGCGTCCTGCGGTCGGGTCCGCCGGGCAAGCCACACTCTTCGGCAAGGACGCAGTCGCCGTAGCGACGCGGCTTCGGCAGTTGTCGGATGCCGCCGATCCGCTAACACGTACCTTCGAGGCGCGGTACGTGCTCGAAGGGGAACTGGCAAACGCTCCATTAGGCGCCACGGTCACCATCCAGATCGCGGACGGGCATTCCGGCGGGCCCAGCGGCTTGCAAGTGCCAGTCGGGGCCCTGTTCGATGCAGGTAAAGGGCCCGGGGTATGGGTCATCAACGACAACCCGGCAAAGGTGGCATGGCGGCCGGTTACAGTCCTGCGCGTGAGCGACGAAGGCGCTCGCGTCACCGGCCGGCTCAAGCAAGGCGAACGCATCGTCGCGCTGGGCGCCCATCTGTTGCGTGAAGGCGAGCAGGTCCGAATCGCCGGCCAGCCCGCCGCCGCGGGAGCCGCGCCGTGAGCGGGAGCCGTTTCAATCTGTCGGCGCTCGCCGTACGCGAGCGCTCCATCACTTTATTCCTGATCTGCCTGATCTCCTTGGCCGGCCTGATCGCGTTTTTTCAATTGGGTCGCGCCGAAGATCCCGCTTTCACGGTCAAGGTGATGACCGTCGTGACCGCCTGGCCCGGCGCCACCGCGCAGGAAATGCAGGACCAGGTTGCCGAAAAGATCGAAAAGCGCTTGCAGGAATTGCGCTGGTACGACCGCAGCGAGACCTACACGCGACCTGGCCTGGCCTTCACCACCTTGACCTTGCTCGACAGCACGCCGCCTTCGGCTGTGCAGGAGGAGTTCTACCAGGCACGCAAGAAAGTCGACGACGAGGCCAACAATCTTCCGGCCGGCGTGATCGGTCCGATGGTCAACGACGAGTACGCGGATGTCACCTTCGCGCTGTTCGCGCTGAAGGCCAAAGGCGAACCGCAGCGGCTGCTGGCACGCGAAGCGGAAACACTGCGCCAGCGGCTGCTGCACGTGCCGGGCGTGAAGAAGGTCAACATCATCGGCGAGCAGGCCGAGCGCATCTATGTTGAGTTTTCGCACGAACGCCTGGCGACGCTTGGCGTCGGCCCGCAGGACGTATTCGCTGCGCTCAACAACCAGAATGCGCTGACGCCGGCGGGATCGGTGGAAACCCAAGGGCCGCAGGTGCTTGTCCGCCTGGATGGCGCGTTCGACGAGTTGCAGAAGATCCGCGATACGCCGGTGGTCGCGCAGGGCCGTACG
The DNA here is from genome assembly GCF_052113885.1 of Lysobacter sp. TAB13. Taxonomy (NCBI): domain Bacteria; kingdom Pseudomonadati; phylum Pseudomonadota; class Gammaproteobacteria; order Lysobacterales; family Lysobacteraceae; genus Lysobacter; species Lysobacter sp. TAB13. Next base: position 130,887 of record NZ_JBFRDR010000007.1, read on the forward strand.
CTTAAGTTGTCGGACATCGCCACTGTTCGGCGCGGATACGAAGACCCCGCGACGTTCTTGATCCGCAACGGCGGCGAGCCGGCCTTGCTGCTGGGCATCGTCATGCGCGACGGCTGGAACGGCCTGGACCTGGGCAAGGCGCTGGACCACGAGGTCGGCGCGGTCAACGCCGAGCTGCCGCTAGGCATCAGCCTGACCAAGGTCACCGACCAGGCGGTCAACATCAGCTCGGCGGTCGACGAGTTCATGGTCAAGTTCTTCGTCGCGCTGCTGGTGGTCATGCTGGTGAGTTTCCTCAGCATGGGCTGGCGCGTGGGCGTCGTGGTGGCCGCGGCCGTGCCGCTGACGCTGGCGGCGGTCTTCGTGGTGATGGCGGCGACCGGGAAGAACTTCGACCGCATCACCCTGGGTTCCTTGATCCTGGCGCTGGGCCTGCTGGTGGACGACGCGATCATCGCCATCGAGATGATGGTGGTGAAGATGGAGGAAGGCTACAGCCGCGTCAAAGCCTCCGCCTACGCATGGAGTCACACCGCCGCGCCCATGCTGTCGGGCACGCTGGTGACCGCCATCGGCTTCATGCCCAACGGTTTCGCGCGCTCTAGCGCGGGCGAGTACACCAGCAACATGTTCTGGATCGTCGGCACCGCGTTGATCGCCTCGTGGGTGGTCGCGGTGGTGTTCACGCCCTACCTCGGCGTGAAGATGCTGCCCGATTTCAAAAAGATCGAAGGCGGCCATGACGCCATCTACGACACGCCGCGCTACAACCGCTTCCGTCAGGTGCTGGAGCGCGTGATCGCACGCAAGTGGCTAGTGGCCGGCTCGGTGGTGGGACTGTTCGTCCTGGCGATTCTCGGCATGGGCATCGTCAAGAAACAGTTCTTCCCGATCTCCGACCGGCCCGAAGTACTGGTGGAGATACAACTGCCTTACGGCACCGCGATCGGGCAGACCAGCGCGGCCACCGCGAAGGTAGAAACCTGGCTGGCCAAGCAGAAGGAAGCCAGGATCGTCACCGCCTACGTGGGCCAAGGCGCGCCGCGCTTCTACTTGGCGATGGGGCCGGAGCTGCCCGATCCATCGTTCGCCAAGATCGTCGTTCGCACCGACAATCAGGACGAGCGGGAGGCGTTGAAGTACCGGCTGCGCCGAGCGATCGCCGATGGCCTGGTTCCCGAGGCGCGTGTGCGTGTCACCCAACTCGTGTTCGGCCCTTACTCGCCTTTCCCGGTCGCTTACCGGGTGGTCGGGCCCGACCCCGTCAAGCTGCGCGAGATCGCCGCAGACGTACGGCAGGTCATGGAAACGAGCCCGATGATGCGTACCGTCAACACGGACTGGGGCACGCGCGCGCCCACGCTGCACTTTACCTTGCAGCAGGATCGGCTGCAGGCGGTGGGGCTGACCTCCAGTGCCGTCGCGCAGCAGTTGCAATTCCTGCTGAGCGGCATACCGATTACCGCTGTGCGTGAGGACATCCGCACTGTACAGGTCATCGCGCGATCGTCCGGCGACATCCGGCTTGATCCAGCCCGGGTAGCGGACTTCACCTTGGCGGGCGCCAATGGGCAACGCATCCCGCTCTCGCAGGTGGGCGAGGCCGAGGTGCGCATGGAAGAACCGATCATGCGCCGGCGCGATCGCATGCCAACGATTACCGTGCGCGGCGACATCGCCGACGACTTACAGCCTCCCGATGTCTCCACGGCAATGCTGCAGCAACTCCAGCCGATCGTGAACCGGCTGCCGAGCGGCTACCGGATCGAGCAGGCCGGCTCCATCGAGGAGTCGGGAAAGGCGACCAAGGCCATGCTGCCGTTGTTCCCGATCATGCTGGCCATCACCCTGATCATCATCATCTTCCAGGTGCGTTCGATCTCCGCGATGGTCATGGTCTTCTTGACCAGCCCGCTGGGCCTGATCGGCGTCGTGCCTACACTGATCCTGTTCCAGCAGCCATTCGGCATCAATGCGCTGGTCGGACTAATCGCGCTGTCGGGAATTCTGATGCGCAACACGCTGATCCTGATTGGACAGATCGGCGAAAACGCTCAGGCGGGCCTCGACCCGTTCCACGCCGTGGTGGAAGCGACCGTGCAGCGTGCCCGCCCGGTAATCCTGACCGCTTTGGCGGCAATCCTGGCGTTCATCCCACTGACCCATTCCGTGTTCTGGGGAACGCTTGCCTACACGCTGATTGGCGGCACGTTGGCGGGGACAGTCCTGACCTTGGTGTTCCTGCCGGCCATGTACTCCATCTGGTTCAAAATCCGACCGGCTCCTTTGCAGGCCTGATCCACCACGACTAGTTAGACACGAGAAGATTCCGTCATGTCGAATTCCAAAGTTGGCCTTGTCGCCAGGGTTTCATCGGGCATCGCGCGCGCCACCGCAATTCGCTTCTCCGAACAAGGTTGCCGGGTGTTCGGCACCGTGCGCAACACCGCCAAAGCGCAGCCAGTATCTGGCGTAGAGCTGATCGAGATGGATATCCGCGACGAAGCGTCGGTTAAAAACGCAGTTCAGGCAGTCGCCACCACAGCCGATCGCATCGAGGTACTGGTGAATAGCGCGGGCGTGACACTTCTCGGTTCGACGGAAGAAACGTCGAGGCGGCTCTCGGCGGTTGGCGCATGCGGCGCCCGCCAGCCGGACAGACCTCGCTTCTAAGCAAACTGCGCCGTTTCATGCCTGCGGGCCCTATCGACACCACCCTCAGGAAGGCGTTCGGACGGCCCGATAACTGGCCAGTCTGCGGTCACCGGATTGACCACACACTGCGCCTCAGGCGCAGCCCGCTCCCTCCATCCACAACACTGAGCCCATCACCATGGATGACGTCATCATCATCGGCGGCAGCTTTGCCGGTCTCGCCGCCGCCCTGCAGCTCGGCCGCGCCCGCCGCAAGGTCACCGTTCTCGATACTGGCCTGCCGCGCAATCGCTTCGCCGGCTACTCGCATGGCCTGCTAGGCCACGATCACAAGCCACCGCTGACCATCCTGGCCGACGCGCGGCAGCAACTGGCGCGCTATCCCACGATCAAAATGGTCAATTCCCGGGCCGACGGCGTCTCCGGCGCCATCGACGATTTCTCCGTTCTCACTGGCGATGGTGAAAGTCTTCGGGCGCGCCGCCTGATCCTGAGCTATGGCGTCGTTGACCAGATGCCTGATGTTCCGGGCTTTGCCGAAGGCTGGGGCACGTCCATCGTGCCCTGCCCCTATTGCGACGGCTTTGAAGTCGCCGGCCAGCATTGGGGCCTCGTCTGGTCCGGCCCGCAGTCGCACAATTCAGTGAGGCTGTTCCACGATTGGACCGACAGGTTGACGCTCTTCGCCGATGGTCACGACATTCCGCCCGATATCCAGGCCGATCTGGCGCGTCGCAACATACCTGTCGTCGATGACCCGATCACCGCGATCGCCCATCACGGGGGCCATACCGCCACCGTCAATCTCGCTACCGGCCCCAATGTCGCGGTCGACATCCTGTTCGCGCATCCGCGCAACAAGCCGTCCGCAAGCCTGCATGAATCACTGGGCCTCGCCACGGTCGATACGCCCCTCGGCATCGTCCTCAAGGCCGACGAGCGTCGCGAAACCAGCATGCCCGGCATCTACGCCGCCGGCGACCTCGTCAACCCCGGCATCCCCTCGGTCACCCTGGCGTCATCGCACGGCGCGATGGCGGGCATCTTCGCCCAGCAATCGATGCTGGTCTGAGAGCGCAGACTCCCTTCTCCGGTCGCATTGCCGGGGATTGGTTCGCGGAGGCGTTGTGGGCGTTGGCTTTTCCAGTGGCGTGCCTACCGGGAACTCAACGTGCCCGCGATTCTCACCGGCAGCGCTGGCCTCCGCCCTACCTTCTATCGCCAATTGCGGCGTCAGTCCCGAGGCGTTTGAACGTGCCTCACTTAGAGGCTGGCGAGTGTCTTAAACCTTGGGCAATCCAAGTTCGGCAAGAATCTGCCTGCGGCACGTCTCCAGGATCTCGTCCGCCAGCGGTGAGTCATCCGGGCAAGCGCGCGACAGAACCAATGCACCAACCGCGCGGGCAAACGTATCGAGCGTCCGGGCGCGATCCAAGGCGTCCCCCGGCTCCCCGCGCTGAAAAGCAGCCAGGTTGCGTTCGATCCCGTCCGCGAACGTCGCCTTGATGTCCTCGGATTGGCGTGCGGCGTCGCCGCCGAGGGCGGCCATCGTGCAGCCGGCACCGCGAGCGTCGCGGTGCTCCCGGGACAGGTAGCGTGCGACGAAATCCACCAGATCCACGCCGTCGCTGTCCGCCACGCGCTGCGAAATGCCGCTGGCCGCCGCCTCGGCCATCAGGTCGGCCTTGGAGCGGAAGTGCTTGTAGAAGCCCCCGTGGGTGAATCCCGCAGCCGTCATCAACTCGGCCACCCCGACTCCGTCGTAGCCGCGCTCCCGGAACAAGGTTGAGGCGGTCTCGACGATGCGGGCCCGGTTCTCCTGGACCTGTGCCTTGGTGACCTTCACGTCTGACGCTCCTACGGGGAAAACCGATTCATTGTCTCATTTGATGACGCTCATAATCAAAACATTGACATTTTAGATTATGATCATCATCATTGAGGTTCTGGGCATGGCCGCCCTCCCCTACAGCAGCCGCGCGCCCACCAAACCCCCGGGAGCTCAAGACATGACAAGACAGAACAATGGCGTGGCCTTGGTCACCGGCGCCTCCTCGGGCATCGGCCTGGTGACGGCCCGGGCACTGGCAGCGGCGGGATTCCGGGTGTTCGGCACCAGCCGCAAGCCGGTGGAGAGCGCACAGGGCATCACGATGCTGATCTGCGACGTGACCGAAGAAGCTTCGGTACGTGCTCTGGTCGAGGCGATCGTGGCCGAGGCAGGCCGGATTGACCTGGTGGTCAACAATGCTGGCATCGGACTGCTCGGCGGCGCGGAGGAGTCGTCCATAGCCCAGGCCCAGCGCCTGTTCGACGTCAACGTCTTTGGAGTCGCGCGCGTCGTCAATGCCGCGCTGCCGATCATGCGCAAGCAGAAGAGCGGCCGAATCATCAACATGAGTTCGATCCTCGGCCTGATCCCGTCGCCGTTCAACGCGTTCTACGCCTCGACCAAGCACGCCATCGAAGGCTATACCGAATCGTTGGATCACGAAGTGCGCGCCTTCGGCATCCGCGCCTTGCTGGTCGAGCCTGGGGTCACGCGCACGTCCTTCGAAGAAAATCTGACACGCGCGGACCGGCCGCTATCCGTCTATGCCGCCGAGCGCGGCCGCAGTGAAAGCCTGATGCGCACATGGGTGGAAGCCGGCGACCCGCCGCAGGTGGTCGCCGACACCGTGGTGAAGGCCGCGACCGCCCTCAAGCCCAAGCTGCGCTATACCGCGGGCAAGCAGTCGCACCAAGTGCGCTCCCTGCGCCGATTCATGCCCGAGGGATTGGTCGACGGCATGCTGCGCAAGTTCAACGGATTCTCGGCGTAACTGCATCCATCGCCAGCGGACCAATTCTGGGGACGAACATGAAGGCATTCGTTGTCGAAAAATACGGGAAGGACGGTGTTCGCGCCGCCCAGGTGCCGGAGCCCGCCGTCGGACCGCGTGATGTGCTGGTGCGTATCAGCGCCGCCAGCATCAACCCACTGGACAAGATGGTGCGCAACGGGGAATTCAAGCAGCTTCTGAAATACAAGCCCCCATTCGTACTCGGCCACGACCTTGCGGGTGTCGTGACCGCGCTTGGCCGCGACGTTCACGATTTCAAGGTGGGCGACGAGGTCTACGCGCGACCCCGCGACCTGCGCATCGGCACCTTCGCGGAGTACATCGCCGTCGATCACGCCGACCTTGCCCTCAAGCCCAGGACGCTCACGATGGAAGAGGCCGCGGCGGTTCCGCTGGTGGCGCTTGCCGCATGGCAGTCGCTGGTCGAACTGGCGCGGATCAAGCCGGGCCAGAAGGTACTCATCCATGCCGGCGCAGGTGGCCTGGGCTCGACCGTAATCCAGCTCGCGAAACATCTCGGCGCATACGTGGCAACGACTGCCAGCGGTAAGGACGCGGACAAGGTGCGATCCTTCGGCGCCGACGAGGTCATCGACTACACGACACAGAGTTTCGCCGAACTGCTCCGCGGTTACGACGTGGTGCTCGACTCGCTGGGCGGCGACAATCTTGCGAAATCACTGACGGTTCTCAAGCCTGGCGGCCTTGCCATCAGTGTCGTGGGTCCACCGGATCCCGCATTCGCCGATCAGCTTGGGCAGCCGCTGTTGAAACCCATCATGTGGCTGTTGAGCCGCAAGGTGCGAGCGCAGGCGAAGAAACGCGGCGTGCGCTACGCATTCTTCTTCATGCGTGCCGATGGCAAACAGCTGCAGACACTATCCGCGTTGTATGACGCTGGAGTCTTGCGTCCGGTCCTCGACCGCACATTCGAGTTCGATGAGACACCCGAGGCGATCGCATACGTGGAACAGGGCCGGGCAAAGGGCAAGGTCGTTATTGCCCTGCCCCCGGCAGGCGCAGCCTGACAATCTCCGGTCGCATCGCTCGCTCTACGGATACGATATCCAGCGGAACCGGCGAGAAGGCGCCGGGGTATTGAATCGCGCAGATTTTTGTAGACGGCCGTCAGTCGTTTAGTAGCTACTGATTTGCGCGGTCAATGCCCCATCAGCGAGACAGGTGTGGATCGTGGGGCTGCGCTTGGCCGATTTCGGTAGCCAACGACGGCAGTATCGGCGCAGCGCCCATACGGTGAGGTCGAGGTCAACCGGAAGGTGTCCATACACGTGGAACGGCACGTCTAGATAGCGGAACCCGCCACACACGGCGATTTGATCAAAAAACTTCTGACTACGCTCTGATAGCTCAATCTTGAACGCAAGCCCTGCCGTCAGTCGCATGGCTTCGCTGATGTCATGCCCGCGCCCTGACACGATACAGCGCAACAGCCGAGGGCGGAGTGGTGCTCAACGTGCGGCTCGCCGAGCGCGTGCGCGAAGCTGGATGGGACTAAGAGGGCCTGGCCGATTACGGTCCTACCTCGAACAGTTTCGACACTGGCACCGTCGGTTTGCCGGCTATTGTGAGCTCGGCTGTCCATTGGTCGAAGTACGGATGACGAGCGGCCTGGTTTTGTGCATCGGTAACGTCATTTCCGAAGATGTCGAAGGCGACAAGTCGGCTCCCAGCGACGGCCCAGAAGGCCGGCCCATTTGTACCGACATATAGCGCGGCCGGAGAGTACTGGTGACCGGTGGCAGGTACGGTGCCCGGAAGCCCTTCGATAAACGGGCGCCACTCGAATTCGCTTGTTAGAACATAAGCCTCCGAAATCCCATTCGACCCTTGACTACGGAGTTGGCCTTTGGCCGTGCCGGTCAAACAGAGCGTGCAGTGCGTAGGGGAACTCGGAGACATCACGACGACACTGAGAAACCAGCGATCACCCTGGTAGATCAGGCGGCCCGGTTCGACTAGCCCTTGCTCATGCCACCGGAAGGCAGTTGCCGGAATTGCCATGGTGCTTCCCCTGTTGAGTCACCTTGCCAACGAGAAATCAGGAGGAGAGCGGCCATCTCTGAACCATTCAGAGGCCGGACTGGCAAATCGTAGGCCGCGAGACGGTCGGGTGAATCGCCCGGGCTTCTGTAGACAATCGTCAGACGTTTCGTGCATACCTTTTTTCAAATTCAGTTAAGCCGCAGCAGGAGCCGACCATAGGACGCGATGTGAAACGCAGTCTTGGCGGCTGACGACGAAGAATGAGTTCGGAATTTTCCTAGCGTCTACCTAACAAGCGCAACTCCTAGCGCATTGAGCGTCTCGGTCGTCATTTTCCCCGAGGCCCTCAGACCGTAGGCTTCCTGAAATTGACGCAGCGCATAGACAGTGCTCTCGCTCATCACGCCATCGATTGCACCGGGGTCGTATCCCTTGGAATAGAGCGCCGCTTGTACACGCATGATCATCGTGCGGAGCTGATCGCCGCTGGCCCTCGCGCTAGAATTGGTTGCCGGCTCCAACGACGTGTCAGGACGGTCGGCCCAACGCCGCCAACTGCTTTGCGGCGTACTGGAAAGATTTGATGAAGGCGTATTACCACTCGCGCCTGATTGGCTTGGGTAGGAGGAAGCAGCAGTCTCGGCAGACGGCAGCGCGTATTCACTGGCAGCAGACGACTCGTAAGTACGCGGCGCGGGCACCCTCCGAGGCGCCGTATATTTGCGAACCGCCGGAGCCTTCGGGGCCACCGGTGCTGAATAGGTACTGGGCGCCGGTACGTAGTAAGACGAAGGCGGCGGCGTATAAGTCGATGCTGGCGTCCGATAGGAGCCACCACTTCCCGAGTAATGGGAGGTATGGCTGCTGTGCGATCGGTGGCTGCTGTGCGATCGATGCCCCGCATAGAGATTGTCGATCCCCATGTTGAGCGGCGCCACCAGCATCGTGGTGTAGTTCGCGTCTTCTTGTGCCAAGGCCATCAGTGCCGACTGTTTGGCAGCCGTGCCTTCCGTGTCTTGAAAAGCTCCGTGCAGCGCGGACATCGCGCCGCCAGCCAACGTCAGTGTTTTGCGCATGACCTATCTTCCTTAGCTGTGATGGGCGCGATAGCTCGACTGGTCCATTCCGGCGTTACCCAACCGAAGAAGCCGCCGCACTGGTCTCTCAGCGAACAGCCGTCGCACGCTGGCAGGTAGTGTTGTTTCCAATTCGAGATACTGCGACGCGCAAAGGGCCAGAGGTCTTCGGGCAATGTGCATAACGGCAAGTTGTAGAGCGAGACCGCCATGCCACGCCGGGAAAGAAACTGTGCTGTATCCAGCAAGGTCGAGCCCATGTCGGCGGGATCCATCCACAATTCATCGTGATGGGCTTTGGCGAAGCCGATCGGCTCTGTTCCCATCAGTGCAATGTGCTCTACGAACGGTAAGTTGCGGTAGAGATAGCGCGCGAGGTCCGGCAGCCGCTCCATCACGGGCTTGGTCAACACCACGCGCACTTCTATATGTTGACCCGCCGCGTGCAAGGCGTAGAGGCCACGCAGGGTTTGGGCGAATGCGCCGGGGCTTTGAACGATGTAGTCGTGTAGGCGGTAGTGGTCGCCGTATAGCGGCACGCCCCAGGTCAGTGAGGGGTGGATGCCGGTGAAGCTATCCGCGTACACCCGATCCTCGAACTTTCGTCCGTTGGACAGCACGTGAATGTGAGTCTGAGGCAACGCGTCAGCACAGCGCTGGATCACTTGGGACAGGCCAGTGCCTAGCAAAGTAGGCTCACCACCGCTGATTGCCAGCGATGGTTCGTCCTTGTCGATCAACCCGACCAAGTCGCAAAGCTGATCGATCCGCCAGCTGTCTTCGACCTCACGCGGCGGCTGCGAACACATCAGGCAAAAGCTATTGCATCGCTCTGTCGCAAATAGGACGTTACCGTTGTCGCCGCGGCGATAACGGACGGCAATCTTGGAGCTGCCCGGCCTAATTTCGACTACATCGCCTGGGCGAATAACGGCTTGGTCGCCTAGCAGTGCAACCTCAGAACGCGAATATTGCGAAGCACTATCCTCGTTAACCAAGTACCCAGCCCAAGGCAGATCGCAAAGAGAACTTGAGGACGCTGCTTCGGGAGCGCGGAGATCTAGCAACATTCGCTCCAACGGAAACACGCCTGCCGCGAACTCCTCCAGGCCGGCCACCTTAAGCAGCGTGGGCTTGCTCCAATTAGCGCTCCAGCGTGCTTTGGCCTCCAGAGGCAACATCAGGCCGCCTCTTCTAGCGTGGGCTCTGGGTGTGTGCTGTTTTGCCGCAGGGCCCAGCCCTCGAAGGTGGAACGGTCAGCGGGCTCACCACACTCCCAGCGCTGCAGCAGGAGATCGAACAGTCCCATCTGCTTGGCGCAGTAGTCGCTGGTAGGCCGATGCCCTATGGGATCGCCCTGACGGGCGTAATGGTCGATGGGATCCGCGCCGCATAAGGGCACGTAGGCGCAGTCCGCGCAGGTCGGCAGCGCTTCGGCCACGCCGGCATCCAGAACTCGGCGCATGACCGGAGATTGCAACCATTGAGCCACGGACTCGTCCACTCGACCCATCGCGAAGCTGTGGTCTCCCATGGCGGCGAGCATGCGCGCTTCGTCCGAGGGATAAACCTGGCCGTCGTAGTCGTACACAACCGTCCCCAACCCGGCACCGGTAGGTGAGCGAAGGTCGACGTATCCATGCGCAAATGGGGTGAGCAGCTGCGACAGGAGTAAGCTTGCGTAGGCTTCCTCAAGCAGATAGCCATCGCGATTGATCGCCAGGATGTGGTCGAGTGCAATGGCGTAAAAGCGCAGAAAATCGGCAATAGGGTACCCCTGCCGGGCCTGAGTCTTACGCGCGAATCCGTATGGACTAAGCGGCCGCAGGAAGATCGAATGAAGCCCCTGCTTTCGGTATTCGTCTATAACCTCATGAGGCACGGTCAGACTGCGCGCCGTGAGCGTGGTCAACGCCGATACAGCATCATCGCCCAGCGCACGGCGCCCCCGCTCAATGCCTTCGATAGTGCGGCGATAGCTGTCTTTTTCTGGCCTCGGTCGATTGGCGTTGTGCAACCACTCCGGACCGTCGAGCGACGTTGACAGCTGGAAGCTGTGTTCCTTCATGAAAGCCAGCTGCTCATCAGTCAGATCGTGCAAAGTCGAGGCGATAACGAAACGTAATGACCGCCCCTCTGTTCCGTTGCGCTTGACGATGGCTTCGACCAGCGAACGCACGCGATCAAAGTGCAGTAACGGCTCACCGCCCTGAAATTCAATGGTCAACTTTTCGGAGGGCCACTCGAACAGTCGGTCTACCGCGTGACTAGCCGCAGCTCCGCCCATGTCGAACGTGATTTCCGATGTGGGGCGACGAGAGACTTGGCAATATGAGCATGTGTGGTGGCAGCGCAGCGAGACCACGAAGATGTGCAATGCCGGACCAGCCTGCATATACGACTTTCGCGTTCTGTACTGCGAAAGCAACGGCGCCAACGAAGATCGCGAGGGATCGGCCAAGATAAGGTGGCGTGCCTCCATGGACGCAAAGAGCGCTTCGTCTACTGTGAGCTCGCCGGCAACAGCTCGATCCAAATCAGCCCGCGGCATGATGAGCCAATCGCCCGCCATGGAGCTGACTAAGACACTGCTTTCATCCCAAGGTAGCCGGCGAAACCGCATCGGCAGCAACCGATAACCCGCGGCGCCTTCAAAAGCGAGGCGAGGCGCGAACTTCATGTCGGCGACTCGCTCTGTGCCGAGACCGCTTCACGCAGTGCCGCCTGGATCAGCGCAACCTGAAGCTCTGCGGTTTCGACGCGAATGCGGGCTCGCAATCGTTCGTCGAGCAGGTCGTTCTTAAAGCGTTGTGCCAAACGGTCGGTATCGACGCCGACCTGCATCGGCATTAGCAGGACACGATGAGGCGATGTGGCTAGCAAAAGTTCAACGAAGAACTCGCCCGTATAACGATGCGCCGCACTCGCAATGACGTCCGGTTCAAAAACACTGACATCCACGCAGATCTCAATGGCATCCATGACCATCCCAGCCCCCTGGTTGAGGTCGATACTGCATTCATAGCAAGCCGCACGCAATCACAAGCAACGAAAGAACGCGCTTGAAAAATAGAACCCTAGATCACCCATAACGTAAAGAATGACCATCGGCGGCCAGCAGCATCCCAAAAAACGAGGGAGCGGCTGCGTGGACCCAGTGCTGGCTGGGCCAATGGCGGACGAGCCTATCGCCCCGAACCGGTTGCCCAATAGAAACGCCGGCGCCATGACGGCCACTTAGCCGACCGCCTGATGGGGGACACTTAATATGGTCTATGCACCGGGACACCGCGACTGCACTGACGCGTCCCAGTTCCTTACTGGCTTACCCTGGCGATGCGCACTCGCGCGGGGCGACTTGGCTATAAGGGACTATTGAGGAGTGGTGGGCCCACCAGGATTCGAACCTGGAACCAAAGGATTATGAGTCCTCTGCTCTAACCGTTGAGCTATAGGCCCGCGCGAGCGCAGATTCTAATCGTTGCGGGGGGGCGGGCGTAAGCCGTGGGCGGTGCATACGCAAAGGCCGGGACGAATGCCCCGGCCTTTGGTTTGTGGCCAATTTTTGCACTTGCGTACTCGCGGAGCTATCAGGGGCCGGCCGGACAGGACCGCGGCCGACCTGCTCCGCACCGATCGCCTCAGCGATCGACGCTTATCAACCCACCCTCACCGCCCCGCACTCATCGAATACGGCCGCAACTTAGGATCGCTGGCCCACTGCTTGTTCGGTTGCGCCTGCATGGTGAAGCGAAGCTCCCCACCGGCGACGATCTCTTCGTGCCGCAGAAAGCTGCGATTCAACGGCTGCCCATTGAGCGTCGCCGACCCGATATAGGTATGCCCTTCGTCCAAGCCCTCGGCGACCACGCTGAAGCGTTTGCCATTGGGCAGGTTTAGGGTGGCTCGCGGCAGGAACGGCCGGCCGATAGCGTATTCGTTGCTGGCCGGGGCCACCGGGTAGAAGCCCAGGGCGGTGAATACGTACCAGGCCGACATCTGGCCGAGGTCGTCGTTGCCGGCCAGGCCGTCGGGGCGCGGGGCGTATTGGGTCGCCATGATCTGCTTCAGGCGCTCCTGGGTGCGCCAGGGCTGGCCGGCATAGCCGTACAGATAGGCGACGTGGTGGCTGGGTTCGTTGCCGTGGGCGTACCAGCCGATCAGGCCGGTGATGTCTTCCATGTGCTCGAAGATTTTCGGATCGACCTTGGCGTCGAACACTTGGTCGAGCTTGTCCACCAGCTTGGCGTCGCCGCCGAGCGAGCGGGTCAGGCCGGCGACGTCCTGCGGTACGTACCACGAGTATTGCCAGGCGTTGCCTTCGGTGTAGTCGCTGCCATAGCCGCTGACGGTGGGGTCGAAGGGTTCGCGGAAGCTGCCGTCGCGCTTGCGCGCGCGCATGAAACCGGTCTTCGCGTCGAAGGCGTGTTTCCAGTTACCGGCGCGCTTTTCGAACGTCGCGGCGATGTCCTTGCGACCCATGTCGGCGGCCACGCGCGAAATCGTCCAGTCGTCGAACGCATATTCCAGGGTCTTCGACGCGGCCTCGCCTTCTTCGTCGATCGGCACGTAGCCCAGTTCCATGTACTGGGCGATACCGTCGTACGGGCCGTAGCTGGCGCTGGCGACCATGGCGTCCAGCGCTTCCTTCGTGTCGTAGCCGCGGATGCCTTTCATGTAGGCGTCGGCGATCACCGGCACGGCGTGGTAACCGACCATGCACCAGGTTTCCTGGCCGTGGAACGCCCACACCGGCAGGATGCCGTAGGGGCTGTCGCGGCGCGAGGCCAACAGCGAATTGACGAAGTCGTTGTTGCGTTGTTCCGGCTGCACCAGGGTCAGCAGCGGATGCAGCGCGCGGTAGGTATCCCACAGCGAGAACGTGGAGTGATAGCGAAAGCCCTTGGCTTCATGCACGGCGTTGTCCGGGCCGCGGTAACGGCCGTCGCTGTCCATGAACAGGCTCGGGCCCATCAGCGTGTGATACAGCGCGGTGTAGAAACTCTTGCGCATCGGTTCGGGCGCGTCGGCGTCGATCGCGGACAAGGCCTGCGACCAGGTCGCGCGCGCCTTGGCGCGCACGCCGTCGAAATCGAAGCCGGGCACTTCCGCGTCCAGATTGGCGATGGCGCTGTCTTCGCTGACCGGCGAAATGGCGACCTTGACGACCAGGTCCTTGCCTTCGGCCTGCTTGAAATCGAAGCTGCCGACGATCTGCCGGCCTTCGATCTGCGCGCGCTTTGTAGGGTCTTTTTCGCCCGGCGGCGCGAAGCCCTTGTAGACGACGTCGGCTTCGGTGTCGTTGAAGCTGTGGCCGCTGAGCGGACGCGAGAAGCGCATGGCGAAATACAGCTGCCGGCCCGGCGCCCAGCCGCGGGTTTCGCGGAAGCCGGTAACGGTCCCGTCGGTGCGCAGACGCAGGCGCGACCACTGCACCTTGCCGGGGTAGTCGTACATGCTGGTGCGCAGGTCGATCAGCACGTGCGCGGCCTGCCCTTGCGGGTAGCGATAGCGATGCACGCCGACGCGCTCGCTGGCGGTGAGTTCGGCGCGGATCTTGTAGTCGTCCAGGGTGACCGCGTAATAGCCGGGCTGCGCCACTTCGTCGTCGTGGCGGAAGCTGGAGCGGTAGCCGCTGCGCGCGATCTTGGAATCGCCGCGTTCGAGCTTGACCTCGCCGGCGATCGGCATCAGCAGCACGTCGCCCAGGTCGGAATGGCCGGTGCCGGAGAAGTGCGTGTGCGAGAAGCCGACGATGCTGCTGTCGCTGTAGCGATAGCCCGCGGCCCAGCCGTAGGCCTCCTTGCGCGGCTTGATCTCGGTGTCGGGGCTGAGCTGGATCATGCCGAAGGGCACGGTCGCGCCGGGGAAGGTGTGGCCTTCGCCGCCGGTGCCGATGAAGGGATCGACCGCCTCGAAGGCGCGCCGGCCGGCCTCGTCCGCAGGGGCGGCGACGGCGCTCCAGACGCAGGCGCCGAGCGCCAGGGCACCGATCCGGCGCAGCCAGGGTCGGGCGGAGGTCGCGCGCGGGGCGTCGGGGGCGATAGAAGGCTGGGTCGGCCGGGTCATCCAGGGCACTCCGTCTGATACAAAGCGGGGGAAGGCTGGGAACAGGGGAAGCGGCCGGCCGTCGCTGGGTTTGGGCGGGCCGACACTTTTAGATCGTTCTAAATAAGGGCAAGCTAACACGGGCCCCGGCCGCGTTCATGCTGCATTGCAGAATGCAGGGACGGGGCCTAAGCCGCAGGATGACGGCATTTAGAACGATCCAAAAGCACGCGACCACGCCCTGCCATGCGTCCCGACCGTCCATTGTTTGCGAGGTGTCATTGATGAACGACGCGCCCGCCCCCCGAGGCCGGGTCACCCTGGCCGATATCGCCCGGGCCTGCGGCCTGTCGCGCGCGACGGTTTCGCTGGTGCTGCGCGGCAGCCCGCTGGTCCATGCCGACACCCGCGCCCGGGTCGAAGCCGAGCTCAAGCGCCAAGGCTACGTCTATCACCGAGGCGCCGCCAATCTGCGCCGCAAGGTGTCCACCGGCGTGGCCCTGGTGATCAACGACCTGTCCAACCCGTTCTTCGCCGAATTCGCAGCCGGCGTGGACGAATGGCTGGCCACGGCCGGCTTCGTCACCTTGCTGGGCAGCACCAACGAGTCGGTCGAACGCCAACAGGCGGTGCTGACCTCGCTGATGGAGCACGACCCGGCCGGCATCATCCTGTCGCCGGCCGAAGGCAGCGACGGCGCACGGGTGCGCCAGCAGATCGGCGAACGCACGCCGGTGCTGGTGTTCAACCGCGAGCTCGACGGCACCGCGTGGGATTTCCTGGCTTTGGACAACACCCACGGCGCGCGTCTGGCGACGCGGCATCTGCTCGATCGCGGCCATCGCCGCATCGCCTTCTTCGGCGGCCATCGCGATTCGTCCTCGTGCCGGCAACGCCGCCAGGGCTATCGCGAAGCGCTGGCCGAAGCCGGTGTGGAGCCCGAGCCGCAGTGGCTGGTCGAATGCGCGCCCACTCGCCTTGAAGCGGCGCAGCAGACCGGCGCGTTGTTCGTGCGCGATCCGGCGCCGACCGCGGCGGTTTGCTACAACGACGCGGTCGCGCTCGGCCTGATGGCCGGCTTGGTGGCGCGCGGACGCCGCGCCGGCGGCGATTTCGCCGTGGTCGGGTTCGACGACATTCCCGAAGCCTCGGTCGCCTCGCCCACGCTCACCACGATCGCGGTCGATCCGCGCGCGCGCGGACGCCAGGCCGCCGAGTTGATCCTCAAGCGTCTGCGCGAACCCGAGCTGCCGCACGCCCACACCGTTGCCCCCGTCCGGCTGCAGGCACGCAGCAGCAGCGAGGTGCTTGTTCCGCCGCCCGGAGAGTCCGCATGAGTCGTCGCGACATGTCCTACACCGCCGCGCTCGCGGTGGTGACCATCATCTTCTTCACCTGGGGCGGACTGACCAGCCTCAACGACGTGCTGATCCCGCATCTCAAAGCCGTGTTCCAGATGAACTACGCGCAGTCGATGCTGATTCAGTCGACCTTCTTCGGCGCCTACTTCCTGATGTCGCTGCCGGCCAGCAAGGTGGTGGCGAAGTTCGGCTACAAGAACAGCATCGTGATCGGCCTGATCGTCGCCGCCATCGGCGCGGCGATGTTCTTTCCGGCCGCGCGCATTCCCTCGTATCCGCTGTTCCTGGGCGCGCTGTTCGTGCTCGCCAGCGGCATCACCTTGCTGCAGGTCTCGGCCAATCCCTACATCAGCCTGCTCGGCGATCCGGCCGGCGCGCCCAGCCGCCTGAACTTGGCGCAGGCGCTGAATTCGCTGGGCACCACGGTGTTTCCGTACGTGATCGGACCGCTGATCCTGTCCGGCACCGTGCTCACGCTGGACGAACTGGCGGCCAAGCCGGTGGCCGAGCAGATCGCCTACCGCGCGCACGAAGCCGCGTCGGTGCAGATGCCGTACATGATCATCGCCGGCTGCCTGCTGCTGCTCGCGGTGTTCGTCTACACCATGCGCATCCCGTCGCTGGTCGAAGCCACCGAGAGCGCCGATCCGGTGCACCACAGCTTCACCGAAGTGCTGAGCCAGAAGCATCTGTTCTTCGGCGTGATCGCGATCTTCGTCTACGTCGGCGCCGAGGTTTCGATCGGCAGCTTCCTGATCAACTACATCTCCGCGCCCGAAATCGCCAACCTCGATCACGCCATCGCCAGCAAGTACCTGGCGTATTACTGGGGCGGCGCGATGGTCGGCCGCTTCATCGGCGCGGCGCTGTTGCGCGTCGCCGATGCACGCAAGCTGCTGGCATTGTTCGCGGTCGCGGTGATCGCGCTGCTGGCGGTGACCATGTCCACCAAGGGCTCGGTCGCGATGTACGCGGTGCTGTCGATCGGCCTGTTCAACTCGATCATGTTCCCGACCATCTTCACCATCGCCATCGAACGCCTGGGCCCGATGACCAGCAAGGCCTCCAGCCTGCTGATCATGGGCATCGTCGGCGGCGCGGTGATTCCGCTGGCGCAGGGCGCGCTGTCGGACGTCATCGGCGTGCAGCACTCGTTCGTGATTCCGCTGGTGTGTTACGTCTTCATCGTCTGGTACGGCCTGAGCGGTTCGCGCATCCGCGCAGGACAAGGCCAGCACACCAGCACGCAAGCTTCAGGAGTGATGCATTGATGTCCGCTGCACCGCCGGCCGCTGCCGCCGCCGCCCACGCCGCCATCGTCTGCTTCGGCGAGGCGTTGATCGATTTTCTCGCACGCCCGGCCACTGCCGCAGGCGAGCCGCGCCATTTCGTCGAATACGCCGGCGGCGCGCCGGC
Source organism: Lysobacter sp. TAB13 (assembly GCF_052113885.1). NCBI lineage: Bacteria > Pseudomonadati > Pseudomonadota > Gammaproteobacteria > Lysobacterales > Lysobacteraceae > Lysobacter > Lysobacter sp. TAB13. The sequence continues at coordinate 148,290 of NZ_JBFRDR010000007.1, forward strand.
CAATGTCGCCGTCGCCGCCGCGCGCCTGGGCGGCAACGCACGCTTCCTGGGCATGCTGGGCCAGGACATGTTTGGCGATTTCCTCGCCGAGCAGTTCGACCGCTACGGCGTGGACACGCGCCACATCCTGCGCACGGATGAAGCCAAGACCGCGCTGGCCTTCGTTTCGCTCGACGGCGATGGCGAGCGCAGTTTCAGCTTCTATCGCCCGCCCGCCGCCGACCTGCTGTTCCGCGATTCGGACTTCCGCGCCGACAGCTTCAACGGCGCCGGCGTGTTCCACGTGTGCTCCAACAGCCTGACCGAAGAAGCCATCGCCGCGACCACGCTGGCGGGCATGCGCCGCGCGCGCATGGCCGGCGCGCTGGTGAGCATGGACATGAATCTGCGGCCGTCGCTGTGGCCAACCGACGTGGATCCCGCGCCACGATTGCTGGCGGCATTGCTGGAAGCCGACCTGATCAAGCTGTGCGGCAGCGAGTTCGAATTCCTCGCCCGCCACCTGGGCGGCGAAGAAGCCGCGTTGCAGCGGCTGTGGCACGGCTACGCGACCTGCGTGCTGATCACCGACGGCGCCACCCCGATCCGCTGGTTCACCCGCACCCGCCGCGGCGAAGCGGCGACCTTCCGGGTCGCGCCCAGCGACACCACCGGCGCCGGCGACGCGTTCGTCGGCGGCCTGCTGCAGCGCCTGGCCAGCCTGGGCGTGAGCGCGGCCAATTTCGCCGATTTCCTGCAGCGCGAAGACGACTTCGTCGGCGCGCTGCGCTATGCCGCCGCGGCCGGCGCGCTCGCCACGACCCGCCACGGCGCGTTCGCGGCGATGCCCAGCGCGGCCGATGTCGAACGACTGATGCAGGAACAATCATGAATCTTCCGCTGCACCCGCTGCCCGATTTCCGCGACGCCGAAGTGCTGCGCGCGCACGTCCAGGACACGATGGCGTTTTACGATCCGGTCGCGCTCGACCCGGACGGCGGCTTCTTCCATTACTTCCGCGACGACGGCACGGTGTACGAAGCCTCGCACCGCCACTTGGTCAGCAGCACGCGCTTCGTCTTCAACTACGCGATGGCGGCGATCGAGTTCGGCCGCGACGACTACCGCGAACGTGCCCGCCACGGCCTGCGTTATCTGCGCGAAAAACATCGCAACGCGCAGACCGGCGGCTACGCCTGGACGATCCGCGACGGCGCGCCGGAAGACCGCATGAACCACTGCTACGGCGGCGCGTTCGTGCTGCTGGCTTATTCGACCGCGCTCAAGGCCGGCATCGATGAAGCCGCCGCGTGGATGGACGAAACCTGGGAGCTGCTGGAATCGCGCTTCTGGGAAGCGCAGCACGGCCTGTACCGCGACGAAGCCGACGCCGACTGGAACTTCACCGATTACCGCGGCCAGAACGCCAACATGCACATGTGCGAGGCGATGCTGGCGGCGTTCGAAGCCTCCGGCCAGGCGCGCTATCTCGACCGCGCGCTGACCCTGGCGCAGAACATGACCCAGCGTCAGGCGGCGAAGGCCGACGGCCTGGTGTGGGAACACTACGATCGCGACTGGAACATCGACTGGGACTATCACCGCGACGACCCCAAACACCTGTTCCGCCCCTGGGGTTTCCAGCCCGGCCATCAGACCGAATGGGCCAAGCTGCTGTTGATCCTCGATCGCCACCTGAGCGCGCGCGGCGACGCGCCGGCGTGGCTGGTGCCGACGGCGCGGCATTTGTTCGACGTCGCCATCGCGCGCTCGTGGGACGACGAATTCGGCGGACTGGTCTACGGCTTCGCGCCGGACGGCTCGGTCTGCGACGACGACAAATACTTCTGGGTCCAGGCCGAATCGCTGGCGACCGCGGCGCTGCTGGGCGCGCGCACCGGCGACAACCTGTACTGGCAGTGGTACGACAAGCTGTGGGCGTATGCGTGGCAGCACATGGTCGATCATCGTTACGGCGCCTGGTATCGCATCCTCGATCGCCACAACCGCAAGTACGACGACGAAAAGAGCCCGGCCGGCAAGACCGATTACCACACCATGGGCGCGTGCTTTGAGGTGATGCGCCTGTTGCGGGCGGGCTGATTCGCCTGCGCTGCCGTTGCCGACGTTCCCGGCCGGCGGCGCAATGGCGCATTCATCCGCCGCCGGTCGCGGCATGACGCCCGTCATGCCGAGCCGCTGACGCCCGTACGCGGCGCGCTAACGTAGCCGGGCCTATCCTGCCCGCTCCTTTCATCGGAGCGTGGGCATGGACATTCAGCAGATCGCCGATCGTTACGTCGCCTTGTGTCGCGAAGGCAAGCACGAGCAGATCACCCGCGAGCTTTACGCGGAAGACGCTTCCAGCGTCGAGATCCCCGGCCGCCAAGACGGCCCCCTGGGCAATGTCAAAGGCCGCGAGGCGATCCTGGCCAAAGGCCGCGTATTCCAGGACGACGTGATTGAAGTGCACGACAGCTGGTGCAGCGATCCGGTCGTCGGCGGCAACTGGTTCAGCCTGGCGATGAGCATCGACGCGACCTACAAGAGCATGGGCCGCATGCCGATGGCCGAAGTCGCGGTGTATCAGGTGCGCGACGGCAAGATCGTGCACGAGCAGTTCTTCTACGGCTGAGGCGGTCAATGCGGAGCCGGACTGCGGGATCGCTTCGGCGGTCCCGCGCCTGCATCGATCAATGCATTGAAGTCACGCCGGCCCAGATCAGGCCCATCAACAGCGCGCTGACCGGCGCGACCAACAACGCGAGCACCGGCAACAGCGCCACGGCGATGACCAGGGCGAGTACGTTCGAGGCCATCGGCCGGCCGGCGCGCAGGCGTTGTTTGATCGCCTTGCCCTGCAGCAATGCCGCCAGCGCCGTCATCAGCAACGGTTGCGCCAGCCACGCCCCCAGCCATAACGGCGTCGGCGCGATATGCAAGATGCGCGAGCCGATCAATAACGCGGTCAGCATCGCTGTCGTCAGCGCAGGGCCGATCAACAAGGCCACCGCCCACGCGGTGCCGCGCTGCTTCTGTGCGGCGTAGTTCAAGGCGATCACGACGGTGCCGGCGAAGACGCTGCCCACGACGCTGGCCAAAGCGATCGCTGGCAGGCCGAACATGCCGCGCTCTTCGTCGGCGGCATCGGGCCGCCGGATATTCGCGGCGGGCGGGCGATACGGATCGATGTCGCTCACTGCATAGCCTCCCGATACGGACGCGACATTATCCGACGACGTGATCGGCGCAGCCATTCGCCTCGACCGGCGGATGCATGAAAAGCGTTCGGCTCATGCCGAGGATTCGACCAAGCCGATCACGGTGAACGTCAGCATCAGGATCAACGGAAACATGATCGCGAACAGCACGAACGCCAGCGCGACCATCACCGCGTGCCACAGCGGCCGCGCCGGCACGCCCGCGGCCGCCTGCGCGCGGATCGCGCCGCCTTGCGCCCAATCGGCGAACAGGTATGCCGCCGCCGGCAGCAACACCAGATAGCTCAGCACCACGGTGATCCGCTGCGCGCCCTGCGCGTTGAACACGTAGCCGAGCGCGCTGATCGCGGCGAACGCCAGCACCGGCACGATCACCAGCCGTAACACCCAGGCCGTGCCGCGCCGGCCCAGCGCCACGTAGTTCATCGACATCAGCCAGACGCCGGCCAATACACTGCCGATCACGCTGGCCACGGCGATGGCGATCAGGCCGAACAAGGGACGGTTGTGCGCAGTCGCGCCGTCTTTGCCGTCCGGCGTCCGATAGGGATTGGGTGCATCCATTCGCCATCTCCGTTAGCCATCGAACGCGAGGGTTGCGTATGCGCGTGGCCGCAGCGTGATTGGTGCACTGGAAGTACGCCGCCGCCTGCCTTCACCGAGCATACCCGTCTCGGCAAAACGAAACCGGCCGATGCAGAACCTGCTCCGACTGCGCGCCTTCGACACAGCGGATCGATCGCGCAGTCCGCGAGCGACCCGACTCAGCTCATTTCGAGACCGAATCCGTAGATAGCGATGGCAACCAAGACCAGCAGCACCGCCAACAGCGCCAGCGCGGCCAGCGCACCGACACCGGCGGCGAGCCAGTTGGAACGCATCGGCAATCCGGCCGAGACCCGCGCGGCGATCGCATCGCCCTGGGTGTGCTTCATCCAGTAGCTGACCGCGAGCATCTGCGGAATCAGATAGACGATGCCCGGCACCTGCTCGGGCAGCAGCATCGACAGCAGCACCACGACGACCATGCCCGCCAACCCGGACCAGCGCACCTTGCGCGCCAGATCGAACTGACCCAGCGCGGCGTGATTCATCGCCAGCACCCAGCCGCCGGCGAGGGCCGACCCCAGGAAGGTCGCTACGTAGATTCCGCTGGTGCGGAACAAGGGACGGCTGGTATCGGCTCCCACGTCCACTACGGCGGCGGCGGGGGCTTCGTAGGGGTTGTTTGAGTCCATTCGTGTCTTCTCCAGAAGAATCTCGCGCCGATGCGCGAGGCAGATAGTCGCGCGCAGATTAACGCGTCGGCCCGGCGGGCGTCTTCGGGCATGGAGCCGCCCGCTCCCGTAACGTCAAGCCAGTTGATGAGCGCGGGAAAAAACCAGCTCATTGAGCGCAAACCGAAGCACGGCATACTCCAGCGCCAACAGCAGCCATGCCGCCAACACCATCGCCGCGGCGTGCCAGCCCGGGCGCGCCGGATATCCGGCCGAGGCACGCGCCTTCATCTCGCGCCCCTGCACCGTCGCCGCCCAGGCCAGCGCGATCAGCGGCTGCGCGATCAATGCACCGGTTATTGCCAATGCAATGTCCTGCTCGAAATCCGACATGTTCAGCACCAGCAGCATGGTCAGGATCACGTAGCTGCCGGGCACGATCGCCAACACGGTCGCGACACCGGTCAACCACGCCGCGCGGCGCCGCCCCAAGGCTGCGTAGTTGCACGCGATCATCAGCCCGCTGGCCATCAGCCCCGCGAACAGGCCGGCGGTGCCGATGGCGATCAGGCCGAACAGCGGCCGGCCGGCTCCGGACAGCCGATCGGCGACGGGGGCTCGATAAGGATTGGCTGCATCCATTCGCGTTTCTCCTGAAGAATCGTCGGCCGCCGGGGCCGGTCGAGCGCCAGGCGTTGCGCACGCAGATTAGCGCGGCGGCGACCGGTCCGCATCCGCCGCCCGCTCCGGAACACGCCGCCCCCAAAACGAAACAGGCCCCGTTTCCGGGGCCTGTTTCTTGTTGCTTATCGCCTGCGCGGGATCAATCGATATCGAGGAAGCTGCGCAGCTGTTCCGAGCGGCTCGGATGACGCAGCTTGCGCAGCGCCTTGGCTTCGATCTGACGGATACGCTCGCGGGTCACGTCGAACTGCTTACCGACTTCCTCAAGGGTGTGGTCGGTATTCATGTCGATGCCGAAACGCATGCGCAACACCTTGGCCTCGCGCGGGGTCAGGCCGGCGAGCACGTCGCGGACCGTTTCCGACAGGTTGATGTTGGTGGTGGCTTCGACCGGGGACTCCACGTTGGTGTCCTCGATGAAGTCGCCCAGGTGCGAGTCTTCGTCGTCGCCGATCGGAGTTTCCATCGAGATGGGCTCCTTGGCGATCTTCATGACCTTGCGGATCTTGTCCTCGGGCATGTCCATTTCTTTCGCAAGCTCTTCCGGCGTGGCCTCGCGACCGTACTGCTGGAGCATCTGACGCGAGATGCGGTTGAGCTTGTTGATCGTCTCGATCATGTGCACCGGGATACGGATGGTGCGGGCCTGATCGGCGATCGAACGGGTGATGGCCTGACGGATCCACCAGGTGGCGTAGGTGGAGAACTTGAAGCCGCGACGGAATTCGAACTTGTCCACCGCCTTCATCAGGCCGATGTTGCCTTCCTGGATGAGGTCGAGGAACTGCAGGCCGCGGTTGGTGTACTTCTTCGCGATCGAGATCACCAGGCGCAGGTTGGCCTCGACCATTTCCTTCTTGGCCTTGCGCGCCTTGGCTTCGCCGTAGGCCATCGCGCGGCTGATTTCCTTGATGTCGTTCAAGGTCAGCAGCGAGGCTTGTTCGATTTCGATCGTCGCCTGCTGTTCGGCGATGATCTGATCCTTGACGTCGCGCAGGCCCGAGGACCACTTCTGCTTGCGCTTGAGGAGTTCGTCCACCCATTCCAGATTGGTCTGGTTGCCTTCCCAGGCGCGGATGAAGTCCTTGCGCGGCATCTTGGCGACGCGGGTCGCCAGATCCAGGATCTTGCGCTCGTGATCCTTGATCGAGCCGACCACTTCACGCAGGTTGCGCACCAGGCTGTCGGTCAGGGCGAGCGGCAGCTTCAGGGTGACGAACACCGCGGCGATTTCTTCGCGCAGCTTGGTAACGGTCTTGTGCCCGGCACCGTTTTTGGCGCCGGCCTTGAGGAACTTGCCGTGCAGGTCGGCGATGGTTTCCATGCGCGAAGCCACTTCGACCGGGTCCGGGCCCGAGGTGGTTTCTTCCGCATCGGCGTCGTCGCCGGCGGCTTCGACTTCTTCGTCGTCGTCCGCGTCGGCATCGACGTCGGCCACCACCACCGGCGGCGCCGGCGGTTCGGGTTCTTCGTCCAGGTGATCGTTGAAGCCGACCACGATCTCGGCCAGGCGCTTCTTGCCGGCCTTGTGGGTTTCGTAGTCTTCCAGGATCAGCTGGATGGTGGACGGGAACAGCGCGAGCGAAGCCTGGACCTGGTTGAGGCCTTCTTCGATGCGCTTGGCGATGGCGATTTCGCCTTCGCGGGTCAGCAGCTCCACCGTGCCCATTTCGCGCATGTACATGCGCACCGGGTCGGTGGTTCGGCCGCCTTCGCCGTCGAGTGCGGTCAACGCCGCCGCCGCTTCTTCAGCGGCGGTGTCATCGACTTCGCGGTTACCGGTATTGCCGTCGGCGAGCAGCAGCGTTTCGGCATCGGGGGCAACTTCGTGCACCTCGATGCCCATGCCGTTGATCATGCCGATGATGTCTTCGATCTGCTCCGCATCGACGAGATCGTCGGGCAGGTGATCGTTGACCTCGGCATAGGTCAAATAGCCCTGCTCCAGGCCCTTGCTGATCAGGAGCTTGATGTCGGACGGAGGGGGCTGACGTTCGTTGGCCATGGGCTGCGCCACCGCGCTATTGAGGGTAGGGAACGCTCCAGTATAGCAGGTCCGGGCGGCCCGGCCGGGACTACGCGGCGGGGCAGCGGTCGGATCAGGACCGGAGGAGAAAGGTGACCGGGCCGTCGTTGACCAAGCTGACGACCATATGGGCGCCGAACCGGCCGGTTTCCACCCCCGCGGGGTGACGTTGCCGGCAGGTTTCGACTAAACGGTTGAATATCGGTTCAGCCAGCCCCGGGGCGGCGGCCGTACTGAAGCCCGGACGCATCCCGCTGCTGGTGTCGGCGGCCAGGGTGAACTGGCTGACCAACAACAGCCCCCCGCCGGTATCGGCCAGGGCCCGGTTCATGCGTCCGGCCTCATCGGCAAATACACGGTATCCGAGCAGCCGTTCGGCCATGCGCGTGATCTGGGGTTCGCCGTCGCCCGGTTCAACCCCGACCAGGGCCAGCAGACCCGGGCCGATCGCGCCGACGGTTTCGCCCTCGACCACCACGCTAGCCTGGGTCACGCGCTGGATGAGGCTGAGCATGCGGCGGCGATCGCGATGTGTCGGGGAACCTCATTGTAAAGCCTGCATCGCGCCGGCTTCTGCGGTCTACCGTCGGCGAACCGGCACAAGCGGCGGCGCGGGCGCGCAAACCGCAGCGGCTACACTCGCGCCATGACCCGATTCGCCGCCCGCCTGCTGTACTTTTTCGCCGGACTCATCGGCCGCCTGCCCTGGTCCTGGCAGATGCGCCTGGGGGACGCCGTCGCCGCCCTGTGGCAGCGCCGCGACGCGCGCGAAAGCCGGGTGGTCCGGGTCAATCTGGCGCTGGCCTATCCCGAGCTGCTGGCGGCCGAACGCGAGCAGTGGCAGCGCGCGATCATGCGCACCACCGCCCGCCAGGCGGTCGAGACCCTGCGCCTGTGGACCCGGCCGCATGCGGAAAATCTGCGCCTGCTGCGCGAGCAACACGGGACCGAGCTGTTCGACGCGGCCCTGGCCTCGGGCAAGGGCCTGATCGTGGCCGCGCCGCACTACGGCAACTGGGAGCTGCTGAACCAGTGGCTGGCCTGGCGCACGCCGCTGGCGATCCTGTACCGGCCGCCGGAGTCGGCGGTCGGCGAGGCCTTCCTGAATCTGGTTCGCGCCGACACCGATGCACAACGCGTGACCCAGGTACGCGCCGAAGGTGCCGCGGTGCGCCAGTTGTGGAAGCGCCTGAGCGCCGGCGGCGTGGTCGGCATCCTGCCCGACCAGCAGCCCAAGGCCGGCGACGGCGAATTCGCGCCGTTCTTCGGCGTGCCGGCGCTGACCATGACTCTGCTCGGCCGCCTCGCCGAACGCACCGGCGCGACGGTGCTGTTCGCCTACTGCGAACGCATCGACACCCACACGGACAATCCCGGCTTCGCGCTGCGCATCGAGGCCGCGCCCGAGGGCATCGCCGATACCGATCCGCGGCACGCCTGCGAGGTGCTCAATGCCGCGGTCGAGCACATCGCGCGGCGTGATCCGGCGCAATACCAGTGGACCTACAAACGCTATACGCTGCGTCCTTCCGGCAACGGCGAAGACAATCCTTATCGGAGCGGATAGGGCGCCCGCCGGCTTCGACAAGGATGCACATGCGATCGCACCGGCTCACTTCCGCACGACAGATCCGCCCCTTTCTGTTCGCCGCCGGCCTGTCCGCGGCCCTGCTCGGCCTGCCCTCGCCGCCGGCCGGCGCCGGCGAACCGGTCGGCGCCACCGCCTCGGCCGAAGAACAGGCCGCGGTCAACGCGGTCGCCGGAATCTGGACCCGCTACACCGGCCAGATGGAACGCCACGACCCGGCCGCGGCCGACGCGATCGCCGAATCGACCGTGCGCCACTACGCCTTCCTGCGCGATGCCGCGCTGTACGCCTCGCCCGAACAACTGCAGCGCCTGCCCGCCGCCGACCGCCTGACCGTCTACGGCCTGCGCGCGCGCCACGACGCCGACGCGCTGGCGGCCTGGGACGGCCGCCGCACCTACCGCGAATGCGTCGGCCTGAGCCTGTGCGATGCGCCGATGGCGCTGTCGCCCAGCGGCGGCACCTATCCGATGCTGAGCCATGTGGCGATCATCGACGCCGACCGCGCGCTCGGCGAAATCAAACCGCAGACCGACAAGCGCTACGCCTTCGGCCCGGAGTTCGTGCGCGAGGACGGGCGCTGGAAAGTCCGCCCGGAACGCAACGCCGAGCAGTTGTCCGAACTGATGGACGTGCTGTCCAAACAGGCCGGCGGCGAGACCGGGATGATGCAGTTCCTGCTCGGCAGCTCGTTCGGCGCGCAGTACACCGCCGCGCCGCTGGACACGCTGAAACAGCCCTTGCGCGACGATGCCGCCGCGCGCGGCCGCCTGGACGGCCAATGGCCCGACTACGCCGCCATCCGCGAGACGGTGCTGGCTGCGCTTTCGCACAAGGCCGAGGACGGCGAGCCGCTGGCGCAGTTCATCTACGGCCATGCGCTGTACTCCGGCGACGCCGAACGCAAGATCGCGCCGGACAAGGAACGCGGCCTGGCGATGATGCAGCGCGCCAGCGACGCCGGCCATGTCGATGCCTCGGTGGCCCTGGCCCAGACCATGCTCGACACCGGCCCGGAGCAATCGTTTTCGAGCGTGCCGGCGGCGACGCTGCGGCGCGCGCTGCCGTACATCCGCAGCGGCGCCGACGCCGGCGACGTGTGGTCCATGACGATCTATGCGCAGCTGTTGCAGGACGGCGCGGCCGGACTGGCGCGCAACTGCACGGAGTCCGCCGACTGGCGGCGCAAGGCCGAAGACGCCGGGCTGGAGTTCGCCCGCAACGACCGGGTCTGGGTGCTGGCGACCTGCGCCGAGCCGAGCCAGCGCGATCCCAAGCAAGCCCTGGCGCTGGCCCAGCCGATGATCAAGCAGCGCGCCAAGCTCAGCAGCGGCAATCTGGACACGGTCGCCGCCGTCTACGCCGCCAACGGCGACTTCGCCCAGGCCGTGCGTTTCCAGCAACTGGCGATCAAGCGGCTGGAGCCGGACATCGACGCGCGCGACCGCGAACGCATCCAGGCGCGCCTGAACCTTTATCAGCAAAGACGCGACTACACTGACCAGGAAACCTCTTTCACGGTCGAGCGATGACACCTGTTCCGCCGCAACGCGACGACACCCACGCAGCACCCGCGCCGGCCACGGCTGACGCCAGCGCATCGCCTCGCGACGACGCCGACGAAGCCGCGGACAGCGCCGGCATCGAAGCGCAGCCGCCGCGCGCTCAGGACACACCTGAGCGCGCGCCGCACGCTGCCGCACCGGCCGCCGCGACGACATCCAACAGCGACTGGCAACGCCTGCCCGCGCGCGCGATCCCGCTGTGCACGATCGACATCAGCCTGGCGCTGGCGCTGGTGGCCGGCATCGCCGGCACCGTGTTGGGCGTGCTGGTGATCGGCAAGTTCGTCGCCCTGGCCAGCGGCCTCACCGGCGCGTTGTTCGGCGCCGGCATCGGCATGTGGATCGGCTTCCGCCGCTATCGCAACACCTTGTGGCGCCTGGACGAACACGGCTTCGCGGTGCGCCGCGGCGTGGCCTGGCGACGCGAGACGCTGGTGCCGCTGACGCGCGTGCAGCACCTGGACCTCAAGCACGGCCCGCTGCAGCGCATGCGCGGGCTGGCGACGCTGGTGGTGCACACCGCCGGCACCCGCCACAGCGCGGTGGCGATCGATCACCTCGACGCCGACGACGCCCAACGCCTGCGCGAACGCCTGGGCCGCCAGCTCGATCATGAGGACGACGAGGCCTGATGAGCGCGTCCGAGCTCGATCGCCCGTCCGCCGATCCGCAACGCCCGCCGGCCGCCGCCGCGGGCACGCACGCGAACCGGCACGCGTCCGAACCGGTCGCCGACCGCCGCCTGCATCCGATGTCGTGGCTGTTCGTGCTGATCCAGCACCTCAAGCAATACATCGTGCCCTTGCTGGTGCTGGTGTTCGTCGGCCGCGGCGACCGCAACGAGCTGTGGTCGCTGGTCGGCGTGGCGCTGCTGGTGCTGGCCGCGCTGTGGCGGTATGCGACTTATCGCTACGGCGTCGGCGCCGGCGGGCTGGTGGTGCGCAGCGGCTTGTTCACCCGCAACCTGCGGGTGATTCCGTTCGTGCGCATCCAGAACGTCGCCGTGCACCAGACCGTGCTGCACCGATTGTTCGGCGTGGCCGAGGTGCGATTGGAATCGGCCGGCAGCAAGGAACACGAAGCGCAGATGCGCGTGCTCAAGCTGGCCGACGCGATGGCGCTGGAAACGCTGGTGCGCCGGCGCGGCGACAGCCCGGCCGAAGCGGCGGAAGAACGCGTGGACACGCTGCTGCGGCTGTCGCCGCTGGAAGTGCTGCGGCTGGGACTGGTCTCCAACGGCGGCCTGGTGCTGGCCGGCGCCGGCCTGGCCGCGGCGATGCAGATGCTGCCCGACGTCAACGGCCGCATTCCCGAACGCGTGCTGCGTCGCGGCGCCAACTGGCTACTCGGCCAGCTCGGCGGTTATCAACTCGACGCGCTCGGCTACGTGCTGCTGGCCGCGGGCGCGATCGCCTTCGTCGCCGCCGCGCTGAAGTTGCTGTCGGTGACCTTGGCGCTGCTGCGTTACTACGGTTTCGAACTCAGCGAACAAGGCCGCCGGCTCACCGCCGAGCGCGGCTTGCTCGGACGCTGGCGCACCACCGTGCCGCGCCGGCGCATCCAGGCCTGGATGCTGGAAGAAGGCCTGCTGCACCGGTTGGTCAAACGCCGCCGGCTGGCGGTGGACACGGTCGGCGCGGACGGGCACGAGGAAGGCCGCGCGCTCAAGGAACTGGCGCCGATCGCCACGCCCGCCGCCTGCACCGCGCTGGTCGACCACCTGCTGCCGCGCGCGGGCTGGGACGCGCTGCAATGGCAGCCGCTGCCCAAAGCGGTGTGGTGGCGGATGTTCCTGCCCGACGTGCCGTGGGCTTTGTTGGCGACGTTCGCGCTGTACTGGCAGGTCGGCGGCTGGTGCCTGCTCGCCTTGCTGTGGCTGCCGTGGGCGGCGTTCAAGGCGCAGCGGCGCGCGCGCCGGATCGGCTACGCGCTCAACGGCGAATTGATCGCGGTGCGCGAGGGCTGGTGGCATCGCTACTGGCGCTTCGCCGAACTCGACAAGCTGCAGGCCCTGCAGATCACCCGCTCGCCGATCGACCTGCGCTGCGACACCGCGACCTTGTGGCTGGACACCGCCGGCGCCACCGCGATGGGCCCGGCGTTGCGCATCCGGTTCCTGCCGGACGACGAAGCGCGGCGGATCTACGAGCGATTGTCGGCGTCGCTGGCGAAGCGGCCGCTGCGCTGGTGACGGCGCTCTCGCGCCGCGCTCAGCCGCCGCGTCCCCAATAGCCCAGCTCGCGCCGGATCTGCAGCGCGCGCAGCCACGACGATAGCGGCTTGGCGCGCAAGGCGCCGAGCTTGCCGGTCAGCAAGTCCTCGGTCGCCGCGATCACCCGCTCCGACGAACGCCCGTCGCGATACGGATGGATGGCGTCGGCGTAAGCATCGATCGCCGCCTGCAGTTCCGGACTCGGCATGAAGGCGTGTTCGAGCTGCTCGCCGAGCCGCGCCGGATCGTCGAAATCGAGCATGTGCGGCTTGGGCGCGCGATTGCGGAAGGTCACCACCGGTTTGCGCTGGACCACGAACTCGGACACCACCGAGGTGGTATCGGCCACCAGCACGTCGGCCGCGCGCTGTGCCGCGATCAGGTCTTCGGTTTCCACGAAGGTCGCATTCGGCCCGGCCAATGAGCGATAGCGATCGAACAGCTCCGGCGCGCACTTGGGATGCAGGGTCAGCAGCCAGTAGCGCTCGCCCTCGGCGACCTGGGCCTTGATCGCCTCGAACAGATGCGGCGCCGCGCTCAGCCGCTCGGTGAAGGTGGAAGCGAACAACACCACCGGCCGGCGCCCGGCCAGGCGGCGCCAGCGCGCCGAGCCGCCGTCGTCGTCGCGGAACAAGGGATCGAGCTTGGGCCAGCCGGTTTCGACCACGGCGAAATGCCCGGCCTGCGCGGCCAGGGCGCGGAACGGCGCGGTGGTGGCCGGGCCTTGCGTGCAATACAGATCGAACAGGCCGCGCACGCGGAAGTGGCCGCGCGCGTCCTCGCGTTTTTCGACGTTGAAGCCATGGAATAACTGCACCTTGGCCCCGGCCACGAACGGCGGCACCCAATTGGCGGCGCTGAACACCGCGCGCGGCTTCAGCGCCACCGCGGCGCGCAGGCCGGCCTTACCCGGTTCGAGCATGCGCACCGGCGCGGCCAGCTGCGAGGCCGCGGCGCCGTCGGCGAACCAGGCATGGGCGACGTGTCCGGCCGCGTGCAGCGCCTGCGCCAGCGGCTGCAGGATCGGCAGCGCGTAGCGTTCGGTCGCGAAAAGCAGGTAGTCGGACATGGGCGGGCCGGGTTGGGGAAGCGCGGGGATTATCGGGTACAAGGGCGTAGGAATGAGTGGAGAGGAGTGAGGAGTGAGTAAAGGCCGGGCGGCGCCGTGCTTTGGTTTTACTCACTCCTCACTCCTCTCAACTCATTCCTGCCCCCAGCCCACTCACTGCTCCCCCAAGCCGGGCGCTATTCTTGCCAGGCCCTGCCCCCGCCCCGCCGGATCGCCGCCATCGACACGCCCCGCCCCGCCATGGACGCCAACGAGCCCGCGCGCGCGCGCGTGTCGGCCTGCATCATCGCCTTCAACGAGGCCGACCGGATCGGCGATTGCCTGAGCTCGCTGGCGTTCTGCGACGAGATCGTGGTGGTGGATTCCAATTCCTCCGACGCCACCGTCGCCATCGCCCACGCCGCCGGCGCGCACGTGCTGCAGCGGCGCTTCGACGGCTTTCGCAGCCAGAAGCAGTACGCGATCGAACAGGCCGCGCACGACTGGGTGCTGTGCCTGGACGCCGACGAACGAGTCAGCGATGCGCTGCGCGCCTCGATCCTGGCCGCGCGCGATCGTGGCTTCGCCGATGCGGCCGGCTATCGTTTCGCGCGATTATCGGACTACTTCGGCCGCTTTCTGCGCCATGGCAACGCCTATCCCGATCGCGTGCTGCGCCTGTTCGACCGCCGCCGCGGCGGCTGGCGCGGCAAGCGCGAAGTGCACGAGGCCGCCAGCGTCGACGGCGCGGTCGTCACCCTGGGCGGCGATCTGATCCACTACCCGTATCGCTCCCTGGAACAGCAACTGGCCAAGACCGAACGCTACGCGCGCATGATGGCCGAGCACGATCACGCGCGCGGCAAGCGCGCGACGCTGGCGAAGCTGGTGCTGGCGCCGGCCTGGCGGTTCTGGCGCGGCTACGTGCTGCGCGGCGGCTTTCTCGACGGCTGGCACGGCCTGGTCTATGCCTATGTGCGCGCCAACTACGTGCGGCAGAAGACCATCATGCTGTGGATGCTGCAGCACGGTCAGCCGGTGACCACGCCCAAGCGCGAAGACGACACCACGGGATAAGCGCGGCGCTCAGGTTCGCCCGGCCGCGTTCTCGCGCGATTCGCGCAAGGCGAATCCGTACATCACGCCCACCATCACCGCGTAGAACGAAGCGATGAGTTGGTGGGCGAACATCGACTGGGTCAGGCCGCAGGCGATGTAGACCAGCACCAGCACCAGCCCCGCCAGCGCGGTGCTGCGCGAACGTCCCACCGCCTGCATGCGCAGGCGCCGGGCGAACAGCGACAGCGGGATCAGATAGATGCCGAAGATCGCGATCAGGCCCGGCAGGCCCATGGTCGCGGCCCATTCGAAGGTGTCGCTGTGGGCATGGCCGAGTTTGCAGAAACCGATCCGCGGCGCCGGCGGCGCGCATTGCGGCGTGGCCAGCACCACTTTCTCGAAACTGCCGATGCCCACGCCGGTCAGCGGATGCTCGACGAAGGTATCGCGCGCCAGCTCCAGCAAGGTCATGCGCGCGCCGAGCGAGGATTCGTGGTCGTTGCCGCGCTTGACCCGGTCCACGTCCGAGACCAGTTCCTGCATGCGCATCTGCTGCGCCAGCGGCCCGCCGACCCACCAGCTGATCGTCAGTCCCAGCGCCAGCACCGCCAGCACCGTCCACGACAGCTTGCGCGCCCGCCCGCCGCTGACGATCAGGCCCACCACCAGCACGATCGCCAACCCCGGCCACACGCCGCGGCTGCCGCTGAGCGCCACCGCGCCGACGCCGAGCGCGCAGGCCAGCGTGGTCCACAGCAGTTCGCCGGACGGTCGGGTGAACACCGCCACCACGATCAACGCGATCAAGGCGTCGGCGAACACGATCGCGTTGGCGGTCCAGCCCAGCGCGCGATCCACGCCCGTACCGACCTGGAACAACGCCACGCCGAACGCCCCGGCCAGGCCGACCAGCGCGCCGGCCCACAGCCAGCGCCGCGACGGCCGGTAGGCATAGATCATCAGCGCGAAGAACGGCAGCGTGAGCAGGCGCAGGCGGTTGTCGGCCTCGCGCCAGCGCACGTCGAAATGCAGTTTCGAATACAGCACCACCACCGCGGCGACCGCGGCCATCGCGATCAGCCAGCGCAGCTCGCGCCCGACTTCGCGCCAGCCCTGCACGATCAGCCCCGGTGACAACGCGAACGCCACGATCGCCAGGGCCGCGAACGGCCCCAGCCCCCACGGCGTGGAGATCAGCAGCGCCGGCAGGCAGAACAGGCCGATCTCCAGCGTGCGCCGCGACCAGCGCTGGCGCCGCGAGGGTTCGCCGAACGCGACCGCGGCGCCCTGGACACGACCGGGCGCGGGCACCGCTGCTTGGGATTCGGTCACCGATCAGTCCGCGCCATCGTACTGATGGTCATCGTCGTTCGGCGCGAGCGCCGGCGCGGCCGGACAGGTCTGTCGTGCTTCATACGGCACCAGCCACCAGATCCGGCGATTGGACACGCCGATCATCTCCGCGCGCAGGCGGTCCACGCACGCCGGCAGAGCGGGCTCTTGCACGAACAGCCAGCGCCGCTGCGGCGCCTGCTTCTGCCAGGCCAGGCCGAGTTCGAGCTGCCTGGCCCAACCCATGCGGAAACCGAAGTTGGTGGTCTTGGACTGGCTCATGAGCAGGTTCTGCTCTTTCCACGCGACCAGACCGAGCTCGGCGTCAGGCCCGATGCGCTGCGCGGTCAGCGTCATCACTCCGCGCGCGGATGACGAGTCGTTGAGCACCGGCGTGATCAGCAGGCCGTACAACACCCACAGCCCGCACAGCGTGGAAGCCAGTACGTGGATCGGGCGGCGCCGGCCGAACCACAGCAGGCTGGCCGCACCCCAGGCGCCGATCGCGATCAGCGCCGCTTCCAGCGCGCGGCCGCCGTCGGTGAAGCCGCGCCCGTCGAGCAGGCGGCCTTCGAACTTGGGATTGCCGAACCACATCGACAGGCCGGCGCCGAGCATCGCCACCGTCAGCATCACCGCGAAGCCCAGCGCGATGCGGCGCGGCCAGGCCCGGCGCAGGATGCCCGGCAGGAGCGGTGCGAACATCAGGCAGGCCATCGGCAGCGCCGGCAGGATGTAGACGTCGCGCTTACCGTGCGGAATCGAGAAGAACACGATCACCAGCACCCACCAGCTCAGCGGCAGCAGGTAGCGCGCGTCCAGCCGGCCCAGGCGCCGGCCCCAGGCGCACAGCGCCCACGGCAGCGCCAGCATCAGCGGCAGCCACATCGAGAACATCACCCCGATGTGGTACCAGACCGGCTGCGGATGATCCCAGGACTTGGCGTAGCGCCCGGCGGTCTGGCGGAACAGGATGTCGTTGAGATACGCCTGATAGCTCGGATCGGCGCTGTGCGTGGCCACCAGCACCATCGGCGCCAGCCATAGCGAAATCGCCACCAGGAACGCCACCGGCCCCAGCCAGAAACGCGGGTTGCCGATCCCGGCGCGCACCGGCATGCGCACCCAGGCCAGCGCGCGCGCACCCAGGCCGCCTACGGCCATGCGCGCCTGCAGCGGCCGCAGCAGCGCCGCCAGCGCCACCGGCACCAGCATCAACAGCGCGATCGCGCCCACGCCCTTGGTGATCACGCCGATGCCGGCGGCGAACCAGCCCAGCGTCCACCAGCGCCACGCCGGCCCGGTCAGCAGATGCCGCAGCAGTCCGTAATTGGCGAAGGTGATCCAGAACACCACCGACGGATCGATCTGCGCCTTCTTCGACTGATAGACGAAGTGCAGAGTCAGCAGCAGCGCCCAGCCGGCGTAGTAACCGACCCGCGGCGTCCACAGGCGCCGGCCCAGATCGACCACGCACCACAGCGTGCCCAGCGCCGCGAACAGCGACGGCAGCAGGAAGGCCACGCGCCAGTTGCGGGTGAACAGATACGCCACCGCCTCGGTCCACATGAACAACGGCGGCTTGTCCGAGTACAGCTCGACCCCGCGGTGCGGGAACAGCCATTGCCCGCTCTCGACCATCTGCTTGGCGACCAGGGCGAAACGCGGCTCGTCGGCCGGCCACGGATCGCGCAACCCCAGGCCGGCCCCGAGGACCAGCCAGGCAACGATCCAAAACAGCCATGCGTGGCGGGATAGGGCGTTCTTGAACATGCGCGAAATAATACGCAGCGACCCGGGCCGGGTGGAGAGGGGAAAGCCGGCATCTGGGCGCCCGCTCACCTTTGGCTCATCTAATGCCGGCTGCGTGTCCAGCCGGACGGCACAACAAAAACACCGGCAGGCACCCGCCGGACGCGCAACAGCGCGGGCTAACCGGCCCGGCGCAGGCGCGCGTAGAAGAAACCGTCGCCGCCGTCCTCGCCGGGCAGGCGCTGGCGGCCGACTTCGCAGTCGTGGCCGTAACCCGCGTCCAGCGGCTCCACCCGCGCATCGGCGGTGCGTTGCACGAAGGCGCGCACCTGGGCGTCGTTTTCCTGGCGCAGGATCGAACACGTCGCGTACAGCAGCACGCCGCCGGGCGCGACGGTGCGCCACAGCGCATCGAGCAGCCGCGCCTGCAGCAGGCTAAGGGCGGCGATGTCGGACTCGCGTCGGTGCAACACCACATCCGGCTGCCGACGCACGATGCCGGTGGCCGAGCACGGCGCGTCGAGCAGCACCGCATCGAACGGCGTGCCGTCCCACCACGCGTCCAGGTCGGCGGCGTCGGCGGCGCGCAGTTCGATGCGCTCGCCGTCGGCGGCGTCGAAACCGGCGCGTTGCAGGGTCGCGCGCACCTTGTGCAGGCGGGCGACGTCGATGTCGAGCGCGGTCAGGCGCAGGCTGGGGTCGCGTTCGAGCAGATGCGCGCTCTTGCCGCCGGGCGCGGCGCAGGCGTCGAGCACGCGCGCGCCCGGCGCCGGCGCCAGCGCGTCGGCGACCCGTTGCGCGGATACGTCCTGCACCGACACCTCGCCGTCGGCGAAGCCCGGCAGGGCCGCCACCGGCAGCGGCGTGTCCAGGCGCAGCGCATCGGCCGGATCGGCCGGCGCGCTGGCTTCGATACCGGCCTGGGTCAAGCCGGCCAGATAGTCCTCGCGGGCGATGCGCGCGCGATTGACCCGCAGCCACATCGGCGGCGGCGTGCCGCTGTTGGCGAGGATCGCGTCGTAGTGGTCCGGCCAGTCCTTGCGCAGCATGCCGCGCAGCCAGCTGGGCCAATGCGAATGGCGCGGGTCGGTGACCGGCAAGCCGTCGCGCTGGGCGCGGCGCAGCAGCGCGTTGACCAGGGCGGCCTGATGCGGATGGCCGAGCAGGCGCGCGGCCTCGACCGTCGCATCCAGCGCGGCGTGCGCGGCCAATTGCAGCGGATCGAGCTGGGCCAGTCCGGTGTAGAGCAGCGCGCGCAGTTCGCCGTCGCGCGAACTCAGCGGCCGCGGCATCCACGCCATCAGCGCGGCCTCGTAACGCAGCGGCTGGCGCAACACGGCGAAGCAGATCGCTTCGACCAGGGCGCGGTCGCGCGGATCGGCCAGCGCCGGCAGGGCGACGGCGAGTTCGGCCTTGAGCGAACGCCCGCGATGCAGCACCGCGTTGAGCACGCGCGCGGCGATGGCGCGCGACTGCGCGCCGGGCTGGGCGCTGTCGGACAACGGCGGCGGACGCGTCGCGGCGCCGCGGCTGCGCGCGTAGGGATCGCGGGCGCCGGCGACGGAAGACGCCGGACGGGATCGCGGCGCCGAGCGCGGGCTTGCGCTCGGCGGTGGCGGGGCGCGCTCGGCGGACGCGTCGTTTTCGCCGCTGCCCGTATCAATCGTTTCGCCGGCGCCGCGTTTCTGCGCGGCGCGGCGGTCGGCGCGGCGTTTTTCGAAGTCGAGTTTGGCGAAGGCCAGTCGTGCCGAGCCGGGCTTGGCGCCGGTCGAACGTTTGCCGCGATCGGCGCCGTCGGATGCGCCGCGCACCGGCCCGCGCGGGCCGGGCGCCCGGCGCTTGGCCTCGGACGGTTTGTTGGAATCGCTACGCTCGGATTCGGATCGCTTCGCGGCCGGCCGCTGCGCGGCGCGCCGCTCCGGCCCGGTCGTTTTCGCCGCGCGCTCGCCGGAGGCTTTCGCCGCGGCCGGACGCGGCGCATCCAGTGAACCCGGATCGCGCACGCGGCCACGCACCGGCCGCGCCTCGCCGTCGCGCGGCGGACCTTTCGGCGGTTGCCGTCCGGCGCTCATGTCAGCGCGCCGCCGCGAGATCGCGGCGGCCGTTCAAGTAATCGGCGGCGGTGATCGCCTTGCCGCCTTCGCGCTGCAGCACGCGGATGCGCAGCGCGCCGCGGCCGCAGGCGATGTCGATGCCTTCGCGGCCGGCCAGCAGCACCGTGCCCGGTTCGGCGCCGTGCTCCAGCGGCAGTGCGATGGCGCCGTGCACGCGCACGCGTTCGCCGGCGATCAACGCATCGGCCATCGGCCAGGGATTGAACGCGCGCACCTTGTTGGCCAGGCCGGCGGCGGGCTGATTCCAGTCCAGCCGCGCCTCGGCCTTGTCGAGCTTGTGCGCGTAGGTCACGCCTTCCTCGGGCTGGATCCACGGGTTCAGACGCAGGTCCGCGCGCAGCAGGCCCAGGCCGTCGTTGAGCACCTGCGCGCCGATCTCGGCCAGACGGTCGTGCAGCTGGCCGCCGGTTTCGTTGTCGCCGATTTCGGTGGTGTGGGCGAGCAGCACCGGGCCGGTGTCCAGGCCTTTCTCCATCTGCATCAGGCACACGCCGGTTTCGCGGTCGCCGGCTTCGATCGCGCGCTGGATCGGCGCGGCGCCGCGCCAGCGCGGCAACAACGAGGCGTGCAGGTTCCAGCAGCCATAGGTCGGAATATCCAGCACCGACTGCGGCAGGATCAGGCCGTAGGCGACCACGATCAGCAAGTCCGGCTGCAGCGCGCGCAGCGCTTCGCGCGAGACCGCGGCCTTGAAGTTCTCCGGCTGCAGCACCGGGATGCCGCGCAGCAGTGCCTCACGCTTGACCGGCGAGATCGACATCTCGCGCCCGCGCCCGGCCGGACGGTCGGGCTGGGTGTAGGCGGCGACCACCTCGCCCTTGAGCGTGGCCGCGCGCAGGGCGGGAACGGCGAAGTCGGGAGTACCGGCGAAAACTAGGCGCATAAGCTCGGGAATCGGGAATCGGGAATCGGGAATCGGGAATGGGAAATCGGCGCGGATCACCGCGTCGGTCGCGAGCGCCTTGCGTTCAAGACTACAGAAACGAAAAACGGGACCCGGAAACCAGCGCGCGCCGCACGGCGCCACGCCGACTCCCGATTCCCGATTCTCGAATCCCGGCCCTTAAGCCGACTGCCGACGCTGCTTGGCCAGCTTCTTGCGCACCATCTCGCGCTTGAGCGGCGAGAGGTAATCGACGAACAACTTGCCTTCCAGGTGATCCATCTCGTGCTGGATGCACACCGCCAGCAGACCGTCGGTGCTCAGCTCGAAGGGCTGGCCGTCGCGGCCGATCGCCTTGACCGTGATCGCGTTGGCGCGGGTCACGTCGGCGAAGATGCCGGGCACCGACAGACACCCCTCCTGGTAGACCTGCTCGCCGTCGCGGGCGAGGATCTCCGGGTTGATGAACACCAGCGGCTGGTTTTTTTCTTCCGACACATCGATGACCATGAAGCGCTGGTGGACATCGACCTGGCTCGCGGCCAAGCCGATGCCGGGGCATTCGTACATGGTCTCGAACATGTCGTCGAGCAGGCGCTGGAACTCCGGTTGGGTCACGCGCGCGGGATCGACCGCCACCGCTTTCGTGCGCAATCGCGGGTCGGGGAATTCGAGAATGGATAAGACGGCCATAGGGCACCGAAAATGGGGGCGTGGGTCACATACGCAAGCTTTGGTTGCATTGTACCCCCGTTATAGGCTGCAAAGGCCTGCTAGTGTTCGCACCTTCTGAGCTATAGTCCGGGTGCCCGCAGAGGGCAAACCTGGAAGGGGAATCAGGTAGATGGCCGCCATGTTTAAACCGATCCGCGCGGTTTTCGCCGCCGCGTTGCTGACTGTCGCTACGTACGCCCTCGCGGCGGAAATGCGTGGCGACCACCCCGACACTTACGTGGTGAAGCGGGGCGACACCTTGTGGGACATCTCGGCTCGCTTCCTCAAGCGACCGTGGCTGTGGCCGGAAATCTGGCAGGCCAACCCGCAGATCAAGAATCCGCATCTCATCTATCCCGGCGACGTGATCTCGCTGGCGTACCTCGACCGCGTCGCCGCGGCCCAGGTCCAGCCCGGTCCGCGCCAGGAGGCCCCGATCACCGGCGTACCGCTGGCCGAGATCGAGCCGTTCCTGAAGAACCTGCGCGTGGTCGAGCAGTTCGAACAGCTGCCCTACGTGGTCGGCCTGGAAGAAGACCGCCTGCGCGTGACTCAGGGCCAGGTCGCCTACATCAAGGGCCTGCCCGAGCAGAGCCCGGGCACCCGCTTCGCCGTGGTCCGCCCGACCCAGCGCTACACCCGCCTGGACCGCAAGGCCTGCTGCGACATCATGCGCGCCGCCGACCTGGACTTCCGCGGCAAGCGCACGGTCGATTTCGAATCCATCTGGACCGACGTGGTCGTGCCGGACAAGGGCCGCGAGCTGCTCGGCTATGAGCTGATGCAGGTCTCCACCGGCACCCTGAGCCGCGGCGCGGTGGGCGGCATGGAAGCGTCCACCCTCGTGATCGACGACACCGGCCGCGAAATCCGCGTCGGCGACCGCCTGATCCCGGTGGAGATGCAGCCCTACGATCTGCAGTTCTTCCCGCATCCGCCCAAGGCCCAGTTCGACTACGGTCGCGCCCAGGTCCTGTCGGTCGCCGATCTGGTCCGCAACGGCGGTCCGCGCGACGTGATCGCGCTGTCGGTCGGCGCCCGCGACGGCATCGACAACGGCACGGTGTTCTCCACCTGGCGCGTCGGCAGCCGCGTACCGGACCGCGTCAAGATCGGCCCGGACCGCTCCGAGGACCTGTACGGCAAGAACTCGCGCGTGCGCCTGCCCGACGAGTTCTCCGGCCACGCGATGGTGTTCCGCACCTTCGACAAGGTCAGCTACGCCCTGATCATGGACGGCGTGCGTCCGACCAAGGTCGGCTACGAGCTCAAGCATCCGGACTCGCCGTACTGAGTCCACGGAACAGCCCGCGGGCTTTTCCTACAGCACCACGCGACGGCGCCTTCGGGCGCCGTCGTCGTTTGCGGACTAGGCTGGGGCATGAACCAGACCGCAGCCGCCGACCACGACCCGATCGCCACCCTGCTCCTGCTCGCCGCGGGCGGCTCCAGTGCGGCCCGGCGCGGCTTGCTGGAGCAGCACGGCAGCGCCGCCGCCGCGCTCGCCGCCGGCGCCCGCGCCTGGACCGAGGCGGAGCTGTCGCCGCCGCAGATCGCGCGGCTGCGCGCACCCGCCGACACGGCGGCCTGGGCCGCGGCCGGCTGGCCGGGCGACACCGGCGAACGGCTGCTGGCGTGGCTGGGCGACAGCAACCATCACCTGATCGAATGGTCCAGTCCCGATTACCCGGCGCTGCTGCGGCGCGCGCCCAATCCGCCGCTGGCCCTGTTCGTGGCCGGCGAGCCGGGGCTGCTGTGGCATCCGGCGGTGGCGGTGGTCGGCAGCCGCTCGCCGACCCCGGGCGGCCAGGACAACGCCGCCGACTTCGCCCGCGCGCTGGCGCGTTCGGGTCTGGCGGTGGCCAGCGGCCTCGCCGCCGGGATCGATGCCGCCGCCCATCGCGCCGCCCTGGACGCCGGCGGCCTGACCGTCGCCGTCCTCGGCACCGGGCCGGACCTGGCCTACCCGCGCCGCCACGGCGAGCTGCTGCAGCGCATCGCCGCCGACGGTGCCGTGGTCAGCGAGTACCCGCCCGGCACCCCGGCCCGGCCGGAACACTTCCCCAGCCGCAACCGCATCCTCGCCGGCCTGAGCCTGGGCACCCTGGTGATCGAGGCGGCCGAGCGCTCCGGCGCGCTGATCACCGCGCGCCTGTCCAGCGAATGCGGGCGTGAGGTGTTCGCCGTGCCCGGCTCGATCCACAATCCGCTGGCGCGCGGCTGCCACCGGCTGATCCGCGAAGGCGCCGGCCTGGTCGAAAGCGCCTCGGAAGTCGTCGCCGCGCTGGCGCCGATGGCGGCCGAGCTGGCCAACGGCTTGCGTCGCCGTCTGGCCGCCCCCATTAACCTCGGCCACGCGCTGGTCACACACGGCGATCACGATGGCTCCAGCCCCGTCTCAGGAGCTGCCGCGCCTTCAGATTTCGCCGACCCCGACTACCAGTCCTTGTGGAACGCGCTGGGCCACGACCCTACCGGTATGGATCAACTCGTTGAACGTACTGGATTGACGACTGCGGAACTGTCCTCCATGCTGCTGGTCATGGAGCTTGAGGGTCGCGTCGCGGCGCAGCACGGCCGTTACTTCCGTAACCGCTGAATCTGAATCGGTGTCCACCCACCGGCGATTCACCCGGCCAATCAGCAACTCCTGACCCACCGCGCCGCATGCGGCGCAGGCCGAGGGAAATGAAAGAGAGCATCCTGGACGTCCTGCTGTACCTGTTCGAGCATTACTTCACTGACGATGCGGACCTTGTCCGCGACCGCGATTCGCTCCGCAGCGGCCCCCTGTTCGATGAATTGGGCCAGGCCGGTTTCAGCCCCGCCGAGATCAACAAAGCCATCGAATGGCTGGATGCGCTGGCTCAGCAACGGCCCAGCGTCAGCGCACCGCGCGTGGGCGGCCCGACCCGGATCTACTTCGGCCCGGAACTCGACAAGCTCGATGTCGAATGCCGCGGCTTCCTGCTGTTCCTGGAGCAACACGGCATCCTCGACGCCGATCAGCGCGAACTCGTGCTCGACCGGGCGATGGCGCTGGACCAGGAAGAGCTGGACCTGGACGACCTCAAATGGGTCGTGCTGATGGTGCTGTTCAATCAGCCCGGCTCCGAGGCGGCCTACGCCTGGATGGAAACGCAGATGTTCGAGGACGAGCCCGAGCCGGTGCACTGACACCGGCCGCGGCCGCGAGCGGTTCGCGGCGGCGGGTTTCGTCCTTGAATCACTTCACGGCCCTGCACCCGGCCGTCCTGCTTGCGCGACGGGCGCATTTTTCGCGCCCATCCGTCGCGCAATACGCACCGCCCATGCCGGGCGAATAGCGTTTTGCGAACTCCGTGCTAGTTTCATGCGTCTCGCGCATGCCAAGGGTGCTGCGCGATGCTGGCCGTCTGGCGAGTCGCGCGCCCGCGACGCTGCCCACGCCGGCGCATGCCATCACATGGACGATCGCGAGATCCGCAGGGGGAGCACATGACGAACTGGTACTACCACGATCCGGCCCAGGGCCGCGTCGGCCCGATCGACGCCGACGCCTTGCGCGGCCACTTCCGCGCCGGCCGCATCGGCCGCGACACCCTGCTGTGGCGCGAAGGCCTGCGCGAATGGCAGCCGCTGGAGCGGCTGTCGGCCGAACTGGGCCTGGACGACGACCTGCTGTCGCCGCCCCCGCCGCCGGTCGTGCCGCCGCCGCTGCCCGAACCGCCCAACTACACCACCGACGGCAACGAAGCGGCCGCCTCCGCGCCGGCGCAGAACCACGCCCAGCGCAGCGTCAGCCCGGCCGACTACGCCCCGGCCCACGTCGCCCGCCGCCAGCCCGCGCCGCCGCCCAAGCGCGGCCTGTCGGGCTGCATGATCGTGCTGATCGTGCTCGCGGTGCTGGCCATTCCGGTGCTCGGCATCCTGGCCGCGATCGCCTTGCCGGCGTACCAGGACTACACCTTCCGCGCCAAGGTCATGGCCGCGCTGGCCGCGGCCGGCCCGTACAAGACCCAGGTCGCCGAGCACTACCTCGCCCACGACGGCTGCCCGAACAACGCCTCGCCCGGCTTCCGCCCCGCCGATGCCTATGCGACCGCGCAGATCGCCTCGATCCAGTTCGGCCGCATGCAGGACAGCGGCCAGTGCGGCATGCAGATCGAGCTGCGCGGCTTCAACACGCCGCAGCTCGACGGCAAGAAGGTCTGGCAGTCCTTCGACCCGGCCAACCTGAGCTGGACCTGCGGCTCGGACATCGAGAAAAAGGCCACGCTGCCGGCGAACTGCCGCGGCGGCTGATCCGGCCGCACCGATCGCGCCGCCCTGAGCGCAAGCCAGGGCCGGCGCGATGTCTTGCGCTTCGCCCGTCGCCGGTTCGCCGCGGCGCGGTGGCATCATGGCGGCCACCGCAGCGACCCAGGCCCCGATTCGCGATGACCCAGTGGTATTACAGCGACAGCGAGCGCAACCGGCACGGACCGCTGGACGGCGAGGCGATGATCGAACGCCACCGCCGCGGCGAGCTGGGCGCGGACATCCTGGTCTGGCGCGACGGCATGAGCCAATGGCGGCCGTGGCGCGAAGTGGCCGTCGAACTGATCGCCGATCCCGGCTTCGCCCCGGCGGGCCCGTCGGCTGCCGCGACCGCCTCCGCCCCGGCACCCGGCCCGGCACCCGGCACCGCCGAAGCGGTCGGCGCGGGCACCGCGGCAGCCATCGCGGCCGCGATAGTGGAGGCCGAAGAGCGCCAGGACCCGCGCGCCGTCAGTCCCGATTCCGCGCAAAGCCGCACCGCGACGCCGTCGCAGGCCGCCTCCGCCGACGCCGACGCCAGCCCCTCCGAAGCCACCACCCCGGCCGGCGCACACGCGCATTCGCCCTACGCCGCGCCGCGCGCCGGCGTGGCCGAAGACACCACCGTGGTGCAGGGGCTGGAAGTCGTCTATGCCGGCTTCTGGAAGCGATTGGCGGCGTACGTCATCGATTCGCTGCTGATCGGCATCACTTATTACGCCGTCAGCACGATGCTGTTCGTGCTCGTATTCGCCTCCGGCCTGTTCGGCGGCGATGCCGCCTCCTGGGCCCAGAACGCCGGCGCGGGGGTGTGGATGCTGGTGGTGGCGGTCTACGTGATCATCGGCCTGATCAGCGTGGCGTATTACGTCGGTTTCGAGTCCTCGGCCATGCAGGCCACGCTGGGCAAGCTGGCGGTGGGGGTCAAGGTCGTCGATAGCGAAGGCCGGCGCCTGACCCGGATGCGCGCGCTCGGCCGCTGGGCCGCCAGCCTGTTGTCCTACGCCAGTTTGTGCGTGGGTTTCCTGCTGATCGCCTTCACCGACGGCAAGCGCGGCCTGCACGACATGATCGCAAAGACGCAGGTCGTGGACCGCTGGGCCTACACTGCGCGACCGGAGATGCAGCAGCGCACTCTCGGCCCGGTCGCCTGGGTCGTGCTGATCCTCGGAGGCTTGATGTGGTTGCTGGTGGTGGGGCTCGCAGCGTTCGGCGCGATGGTCGCGGCGGCCGGTCATTGACCGGCTCGCCGAAAGCGTCACAGCGCGCTGAAACCTGAACAGGGCACACTCCATCACGCCATCTTCAAGCGTTTCGGTGCCACTTTATTGGGGTTTCCGGGAGGCCGGGCTTGACAGCCGCGGCCGCCTCATGATTCCACTAGAAAAGGAAACCTGAACGCCCGCGGCCGAATGCTGCGGGCGTCGTCTTCTTAAATCCCCGCCTCGCACGGCCCCGGCCGGCGGAGCCGCCTCAACACAAGCAAGCAGTCGAGCAGCGCCCCGCCCCGGGCCTGCGGAGTAGCAATGGCCAAGAACCTCCTCATCGTCGAGTCGCCCGCCAAGGCCAAGACGATCAACAAGTACCTCGGCAAGGACTTCACCGTTCTGGCCTCCTACGGCCATGTCCGCGACCTGGTGCCGAAAGAGGGCGCGGTCGATCCAGACAATCACTTCGCGATGGACTACGCCGTCATCGAGAAGAACGAGAAACACGTAGACGCGATCGCCAAGGCCGCCAAGAGCGCCGACAACCTCTTCCTCGCGACCGACCCGGACCGCGAAGGCGAGGCGATCAGCTGGCACATCGGCGAGATCCTGCGCGAGCGCGGTCTGCTGGAAGGCAAGCCACTGCAGCGCGTGGTGTTCACCGAGATCACGCCGCGCGCGATCAAGGAAGCGATGAGCCAGCCGCGCGCCATCGCCAGCGATCTGGTCGATGCGCAGCAGGCGCGCCGCGCTCTGGATTATCTGGTCGGCTTCAATCTCTCCCCGGTGCTGTGGCGCAAGGTGCAGCGCGGCCTGTCCGCCGGCCGCGTGCAATCGCCGGCGCTGCGCATGATCGTGGAACGCGAGGAAGAAATCGAAGCCTTCGTCGCCCGCGAGTACTGGTCGATCGAAGCCGAGTGCGCGCATCCGCAGCAGGCCTTCACCGCCAAGCTCAACAAGTTCGACGGCAAGAAGTTCGAGCAGTTCACCATCACCGATGGCGAAACCGCCGAAAGCGCGCGCAAGCGGATAGTCGCCGCCGCCAACGGCGCGCTGCACGTCACCGACGTCACCAGCAAGGAACGCAAGCGTCGCCCGGCCGCGCCGTTCACCACCTCGACCCTGCAGCAGGAAGCCTCGCGCAAGCTCGGCTTCACCACCTCGCGCACCATGCGCGTGGCGCAGAAGCTGTACGAGGGCATGGCGCTGGGCGACGAGGGCACCGTCGGCCTGATCAGTTATATGCGTACCGACTCGGTGAGCCTGTCGCAGGAAGCCATCGCCGAAATCCGCGACGTGATCGCGCGCGACTTCGGCACCAAGGCGCTGCCCGACAAGCCCAACACCTACCAGACCAAGTCGAAGAACGCGCAGGAAGCGCACGAAGCGATCCGCCCGACCGCGGCGCTGCGCACGCCGGCGCAGGTCGCGCGTTTTCTCGACGACGACGGCCGCCGCTTGTACGAACTGATCTGGAAGCGCGCCGTCGCTTCGCAGATGGTGCCGGCCACGCTCAACACCGTCAGCGTCGATCTCGCCGCCGGCGCCGAGCACAGCTTCCGCGCCTCGGGCACGACCGTGATCGATCCGGGCTTCCTCGCCGTGTACGAGGAAGGCAAGGACGCGAAGGCCGCCGAGGACGAAGACGAAGGCCGCAAGCTGCCGCTGATGAAAGTCGGCGACCGCATTCCGCTCGATCAGATCCATGCCGACCAGCACTTCACCGAGCCGCCGCCGCGCTTCTCGGAAGCCTCACTGGTCAAGACGCTCGAGGAATACGGCATCGGCCGTCCCTCGACCTACGCCTCGATCATCCAGACGCTGCTGTTCCGCAAATACGTCGAACTCGACAGCCGCCGCTTCCGTCCGACCGACGTCGGCCGCGCGGTGTCGAAATTCCTGTCCGGGCATTTCACCCAGTACGTCGACTACGACTTCACCGCCAAGCTCGAAGACGAGCTCGATGCGGTGTCGCGCGGCGAAGAGGAGTGGGTGCCGCTGATGGAGCGGTTCTGGGGACCGTTCAAGCAACTGGTCGAAGAGAAAAAGGAATCGGTCGATCGCAGCGAGGCCACCGGCGCGCGCGAGTTGGGTACCGATCCCAAGAGCGGCAAGCCGGTCAGCGTGCGCCTGGGCCGTTACGGGCCGTATGCGCAGATCGGCACCGCCGAGGACGAGGACAAGCCGACCTTCGCCTCCCTGCGTCCCGGCCAGAGCATGCACACGATTTCGCTCGAGGAATCGCTGGAGCTGTTCAAGCTGCCGCGCAAGCTGGGCCTGGACAAGGAAGAAGAAGTCAGCGTCGGCGTCGGTCGTTTCGGCCCGTTCGCCAAGCGCGGCAGCGTCTACGCCTCGCTGAAGAAAGAAGACGATCCGTACACCATCGATCTGGCGCGCGCGGTATTCCTGATCGAAGAAAAGGAAGAGATCGCGCGCAACCGGATCATCAAGGAATTCGAAGGCAGCGACATCCAGGTGCTCAACGGCCGCTTCGGCCCCTACATCAGCGACGGCAAGCTCAACGGCCGCATTCCGAAGGATCGCGAACCCGCTTCGCTGACCCTGGAAGAAGTGATCAAGCTGATGGAAGACACCGGCAAACCGATGCGCGGGCGTTTCGGCAAGAAGACCGCGGCGAAGAAAGAGCCGGCCAAGAAAGCGGCGAAGAAGGTCGCGAAGAAAACCGTCGATGGCGAGGCGCCGGCCAAGAAGGCCGTGGTGAAGAAAGCCGCGGCGAAGAAGGCGCCGGCCAAGAAAGCCGCGAAGAAGGTCGCGAAGAAAACCGCGGCCAAGAAAGCGGTGAAGAAGGTCGTCAAGAAAGTCGCGGCGAAGTAATCGCCGCGATATCGCGCATCATTCGCCATAGCGGACGGGCGATGCGACTAACGAAACGGGCGCCGGTTTGGCGCCCGTTTCGTTTGGGGATTCGTCGCTTCGGCTGTCGGGCCTGAAGGCCCTCCCACGAAAGACTTCGTGGATGCGCCGATGCGTGGAAGCGCAAAGTCAAAGAGGTGCCCGAGGTCTCTGTGGGAGGGCCTTCAGGCCCGACGCGCCGCAACAAACGCCAGCGACACCCTGTCGCAGCCGCGCCTCCAACCCGTGACGCAGCTTCCGTTTCCGGCATCCCATCGACGACAACGCAGCGATCCATGCGCCGCAGGCGACCGCTCGCACAGATTCAGCCCGCCGCCGCCACTAGGATCGGCCGCGAACGAATAAGGGCAGGCCCGACGGGCCATAGCCCGT
This sequence comes from Lysobacter sp. TAB13, assembly GCF_052113885.1. Classification (NCBI taxonomy): domain Bacteria; kingdom Pseudomonadati; phylum Pseudomonadota; class Gammaproteobacteria; order Lysobacterales; family Lysobacteraceae; genus Lysobacter; species Lysobacter sp. TAB13. The sequence continues at coordinate 178,416 of NZ_JBFRDR010000007.1, forward strand.
CGAGACGCGATCTCAATCGCGCGCGGTCGCCATCACGAAACCTGCTGGGGGGTGTTGTTCACCTATCCCATCGACAGGAGTCGTCATGAACCGTGTCCAACGTTTTTCCCTGCTCAGCGCCGCCGTCGCCGTGTGCGCGTCCGTCTTGCCCGTGTCGTCCGCGTTCGCGCACGGCACCTTCGTCAATCCGCAGAGCCGCATCTACAAGTGTTACCTGGGCAATAAGGAAAACCCGACCGATCCGGCCTGCCGCGCCGCATGGGCGGTCGCCGGCTCGCAGTTGTTTTACGACTGGAACGGCATCAACCAGGCCAACGCCAACAGCAACCATCGCGCGGTGGTGCCCGACGGTACGCTGTGCGGCGGCAACAATTCGACCTTCCGCGGTCTGAACGTGGTGCGCAGCGACTGGCAGACCAGCAACGTGCGCTCGGGTTCGAGCTACACCTTCACCTTCTACGCCACCGCGCCGCACGCGACCAAGGACTGGACGTTCTACGTGACGCCGCAAGGCTGGAACCCCAACAGCACACTGCGCTGGGGCGACCTGCAGCAGTTCTGCAAGACCGGCTCAGTGCCGCTGTCGGCCGGCAACAACTACCACATCACCTGCACCCTGCCGGCGCGCACCGGCCGCCACGTGATCTACAACACCTGGCAGCGCTCGGATTCCACCGAAGCGTTCTACACCTGCATGGACGTCAATTTCACCAATTCGCTCGCCGATGCGAAATCGCCGTGGCGCGAGTCGGGCAACTTGAACGTCGTCAACGACTATCCGGCGGGCACCTCGGTGACGCTGCGCGTGTTCAACGCCGACGGCAGCGATGCGGAGAAGATCGAAACCGTGCTCGGCGCGGGCGAAACCTCGGTGGTGGATTGGCCGCGCAAGGTCGCCGAACAAGTCAACGCGCGCGCCCGCTTCGCCCGCATCGGCGAGCAGCGCGGCGGTCAGGTGCAGGCGAAGGACGGGGCGAACAATCGCGTCTATCTGAGCGGCAACCGCTCCTACGCCTTCGATGTGCGGCTGCCGGAATCGGCCAAGCCGTTCGCCGATGAGCATGCGCATCACGATCATTGATGTCGGCGATTGAGGCGTGCGGTGGTGTTCGCCGGCGAGGCCGGCGACGCGGCCCTCACCCCACCCCTCTCCCGCAGCGCGGGAGAGGGCGCATGGGCGTTGCGAAGGCCATCGCGCCTTCGCAACGCGCCGGTCGCGCAATCGCGCGGCGTCGCATCCGCCCGCACATGCCGACGCCATCCACACCGACATGCGACACTGCGCCGTCGCCACCGCGTTGATCCCCGCATGACCGACCTGAGCATCGAACAGGCCGCCGCCGCGCTCGCTCGCGGCGGTGTGATCGTCTATCCGACCGAAGCGGTCTGGGGCATCGGCTGCGACGCCGACAACCGCGCCGCGGTGCTGCGCCTGCTGGCGATCAAGCAACGGCCGGTGGACAAGGGCGTGATCCTGATCGCCGCATCGGTGGAGCAATTCGACGGCCTGATCGACTGGCCGGCCCTGGCGGACGAACGCGCCGAAGCGGTGCGCGCCAGCTGGCCCGGGCCGAACACCTGGGCGGTTCCGGCGACCGCCGCGGTGCCTCACTGGATTCGCGGCGATCACGACAGCGTCGCCGTGCGCGTCACCGCGCATCCGCAGGCGCGGGCGCTGTGCCGGGCGCACGGGCGACCGATTGTCTCCACCAGCGCCAACCTCGCCGGCCACCCGCCGGCGTTCCAGCGCGACCAGCTCGACCGCGCCGTGCTCGCGCTCAGCGACGGCGTGTGCGCAGGCGAAACCGGCGGCCTGACCGCGCCGACGCCGATCCGCCTGGCCGTGACCGGCGAGGTGCTGCGCGCCTGAGCGCGGCGATCCGCCCCACGCCAACCCCGCTCCCGCCCCCGACCCGGCTGCGACGCGCCCGGCGCTATCCTCGGGCTGTCCGCTTCGGAGTGCAGCCATGAATTCATTGCCCGCCTGGTCGGTCTGGGCGCTGCTGTCGGCGGTGTTCGCGGCCCTGACCGCGGTGCTGGCCAAAGTCGGCGTGCAGGGCGTCAGCGCCGACTACGCGACCCTGGTCCGCACCCTGGTGATCGTCGCGGTGCTGGCGCTGCTGGTGCCGATGAGCGGCCAATGGGTCGATCCGCGCACGCTGCCGGCGCGTTCGCTGCTGTTCCTGGTGCTGTCGGGACTGGCCACCGGCGCCTCATGGCTGTGCTACTACCGCGCGCTCAAGCTCGGCGACGTGTCTCAGGTGGTGCCGGTGGACAAGCTCAGCGTAGTGCTGGCGGCGCTGTTCGCGGTGGTGTTCCTGGGCGATCGGCCCAGCGCGCGCGAATGGCTCGGGCTGCTGATGGTCGGCGGCGGCGTGCTGGTCCTGGTGTGGCGGCGATGAGCGGCGGGTAAATCCGCGAATCCATGACGCAATTCGACTTTCCCCTAACGCGGAGGAGGCGCAAGATGCGCGCATGAACTCCGCCCGCGCCCGCCGCTCCCGTCTCGCACCGGCCGCCCTGGCCGGGCTGCTGTCGGCCGGCGCGCTGCTCGGCGGCGCGAGCGCCGGCGACGCGCATGCGGCCGACGTGTTGATTTACCGCTGCACCGACGATCGCGGCCAGCTGAGCCTGCGCGACACGCCCTGCGGCAACGGCCAGCGCCAGCAGACCCTGACCATGACCCGCCCGGTCGATCCGCCGCCGCGCGTCGTCGAAGCCTCGGCCACACCCTCGCCGCGCCCCGCGGCCAGCTCCCGTCCGCAAGTGCTGATGATGCGCACGCCGCAGGCGATGTACGACTGCGTGCGTCCGGACGGCAGCAGCTACACCAGCAGCAACGGCGACGGCAATCCGCGGATGATGCCGATCGTCGATCTGGGCTACGGCGTGCCGGTCTACAGCACCGGCACTTCGCTCGGCAGCCGCATCGGCGCGCGCGAGCCGCGCCTGGGCGACCCGAGCGCGCGCATCGCCGTGTCCGGCCGTCACGGCAACGTCCAGTACGCCGCCACCGCGCGTTCGGGCGGCTATTATTCCGGCGGTTACGATTACGGCTACGGCGTCTACTACGGCAGCCAGTTGGTGCGCGACGAATGCCGGCAACTGCCGCAGCAGGAAGTGTGTTCGCGCCTGCGCGACCGCCGCTATGACGGCGACCGCCGTTACAACAGCGCGCTGCAAAGCGAGCGCGCTCAGATCACCCTGGACCAGCGCGTCATCGACGCGCAATTGAACGCCGATTGCGGAGCTTACTGATGCGCGTGTGGTTCGTGTCCCTGCTGTTGCTGGCCAGCGCCGGCGCCCACGCACAAGGCAAGGTCGTCATCTATCGCTGCACCGACGCGCTGGGCCAGTTGACGGTGCAGAACAACACCCCGTGCCCGAAAGGCAATCAGCAGGAAAAGCGCGTGATCGAAGACGCGCCGGTGTCGTCGGCGCCGCCGACCTTCATCACCTCGCCGGTCGCGCCCTACGCGCCGGCCAACGCACCGCCGCCGCATCCGCCGGTGTCCTCGCAGTTGCCGTCGGTGAACACGGCCAAGCCCGCCGCCAAGCCGGCGGCGCCGAAAGCGCCGGCCGGCCCGACCATCGCCGACGCCGACCGCCTGCCGCCGCCGGTGTTGTTCGAATGCCGCACCTACGACGGCAGCCGCTACCTCAACGACGACGGAACGCCGCCGCAGCGCTGCGCGCAGCTGCAGACCACTGGCCTTGGCAGCGTCGGCAGCGGCACGGGCGTGGCCTGCGAAATGGTCAACGATCAATGCCAACGCATCGCCGACGACCACTTGTGCGAGAACTGGAAACAGCGCCTGCGCGAAGCCCAGTCGGCGCTGCGCTTCGGCCGCGGCGACAGCCGCGACGCGTCGGCGGCGGAGGTCGCGCGGATTCAGCGGATCGTGACTGAGAGTACTTGCGGCAAGTAAGCCGACTGCGGCGCGCGCATCTGCGCGATCGCCCTGCCTTTGTCCGCGGTCGCCGCGCAGATTGCGGTGCATCGGGCGAACCCGCATAGTTTTCGCATCGCCCGCCGCCGGTGTCCGCCATGTCGACGTCGTCCCGCACCCCCGCCCGCCGGCCGGTGCTGATCGAATTCTCCGTCGCGGTCGCCGTGTTGCTGGCGAGCGCCCTGCTTCGCTACACCTACGCATGGCCCGGGCCGTTCATGGTCTCGACCGACTGGCGCTGGTACTCGCCGCTCTCATACGGCCTGGCCGCGATCGGCGGCATCGGTGCGTTCTTGTTGCTGCAGCGCCGCCAACACCGTTATCCGCCACCGACCGAAGCGGAAAACTACAACCCGAGCGGGCTCAACCAACTGCTGGGCCTGATCGTGGCGCTAACGCTCGTCCTGTTGCTCGCAATACCGCCGATGCTGCTTCACCGCTGGAGCGGCGCGCAGCCGGCGAAGCGGATCGAACAAGTTCGTCCGGAGAATCTCGGCGGCGATGGCGATTGTCAGAAGCGCGCGTATCTGGTCGGCGATACGAGCGTGAACGGCCTGCGCCTGTGCATCGACCACAACGAAGTCTTGTTCGGCCAGATCGCCGCGAGCCGTCGGGTGGAGATCAACGCCAGCACCTCGCGCTACGGCACCGCGATTCACAACTTCGCTGCCGCGCCCGCCGAGGAGCCGGCATCGACGCGGTAACGCGCCGTCGTTCCGCGCCGCCACTCAGAACCCGTAACGCGAAAACCCGCCATCCACCGCGATGCATTCGCCGGTGATGTAACCCGATGCCGGCAGACACAGGAACGCCACCGCTGCGGCGACTTCCTCGGCTTCGCCGATGCGGCCCAGCGGCGTGCGCAGCAGCACTTCGTCGAGATAGTCCGGGTCGGCCAGCTTGTCGGAGGTGCGGCGGGTGCGGATGTACCACGGCGCCACCGCGTTGACGCGCACGCCGTCCTCGGCCCATTCCACCGCGAGGTTGCGGGTCATCTGGTGCATCGCCGCCTTGCTCATGCCGTAAGGCGCGCCGGTGCGCACGTGCAGGTTGCCCGAGACGCTGCCGACGTTGACGATGCTCGACGCGGCGTGGCGGGTCAGCAGCGCGTAGGCATAGCGCGACAGTTCGAAGGCCGAGAACAGATTGATCTCGAAGATCTGCCGCCACTCGTCTTCGGTGTAGTCGGTGGTGGCCTTGCTCAGGTTGCCGCCGGCGTTGTTGACCAGGATGTGCAGGCCTTCGCCGAAGTCCTCCACCCAGTCCAGCAACTCGCGCCGCTGTTCGTCGTCGGCGACGTCGGCGACGAAGCCCTGCACCTCGCGTTCGGGAAAGTCTTCGAGCAACTCGGCCCGCGCCGATTCCAGCGCGGTCGCGTCGCGCGCGGCCAGCAGCACGTCGGCGCCGAAGCCCAGCAGTTCGCGCGCGATCGCCCGGCCGATGCCGGCGCTGCCGCCGGTGACCAGCGCGAGCTGTCCGTCCAATCGCCAACGCTTGGGGTCCATGAGGTTCTCCGTATGCAGTGACCGTGCCGTGGTTCGACGCGCGAGGCGCGCGACCGGCGTAGCATAACGGCCGGACCGTCCCGAGGATGCCGCGATGAACCCCAGCCGGATCGTATCCACCCTGGCCTGCGCCGCGCTGTGCTGCGCGCTGGGCGCGTGCTCCAAGCCGCAGCCGCCGGAGAAAGAGCGTCCGGTCGATCCGCAAGCCACGCAGATGCGCGATGCGATCCAGCAGCCGATCCAGAAGGCCAAGGCGGTCGAAGGCGCGGTCGATGAGGGCGCGCAACACACCCGCGACGCGATCGACGCCGCCGGCGGTTGAGTCGGCTGCGAACGCCGGGCGGCCGCGACAGGCGGGCCGCTGGCTCAGTTCGCTTCAGAATTTTTGTGGGAGGGGCTTTCAGCCCCGACGCTTTCGGCTCAGTTCGTCGCTGAGGTGGGGCGCGCGGCCCTCACCCCAGCCCTCTCCCGCTGCGCAGGAGAGGGAGCTCAAGTCGCGCCTTGAATCTTTTGTGGGAGGGGCTTCAGCCCCGATGCTCTCGGCTCAGTTCGCCGCGAAACCCCGGCGCATCGCCCTCATCCACGCCCGAACGCATCGCGGGAGAGGGGCGCAAACCTCACAGCTCGCAGAAGCAATACGCCAGCGCCTTCACCGGCACGCCGCTGGTGGGCTTGATCGCGCTTTCGACGAAACGCAGGTCCGACGCGGTCTGCGGCAACGCCTTGGCCAGCAGGCCGCGGGCGAGGTCCGAACGTCCCAGCAGCGCGCTGCCGGCGTTGCTGGAGGCGAAACCGGCGAAGAAGCGCTCGAACGGCGTCGGCATCTTCTCCACGTAACGCACGCGGTAGTCGCCGGCCTTGCCGAGCTTGGCGCGCGCGGCGACGTCGTCGATCGCGTTCTGCAGTCCGCCCAGGTCATCGACCAGTCCGCGTTCCTTCGCCTGCGCGCCGCTCCACACGCGGCCGCGGGCGATCGCGTCGATCTCTTCCACCGGCTTCTTGCGCGCGGCGGCGACGCGACCGGTGAAGTCAGCGTAGCCCTTGTTGATGATGGTCTGGATCACCTGGCCGACTTCCGGCGCCAGCGGCCGGGTGATGTCGAAGGAACCGGCGAAGCGCGTGGTGCCGACGCCGTCGGTGTGCACGCCGATCTTCTCCAGCGCGCGCGGCACGGTCGGGATCATGCCGAAGATGCCGATCGAACCGGTGATGGTCGACGGATCGGCGTAGATCTTGTCGGCGTTCATCGAGATCCAGTAACCGCCCGAAGCGGCCAGATCGCCCATCGACACCACCACCGGCTTGCCGGCGGCCTTGAGCGCGACGATCTCGCGGCGGATCTGCTCGGACGCGAACACCTCGCCGCCGGGCGAATCCACCCGCAGCACCAGCGCCTTCACGTTTTCGTCGTCGCGCGCGTCGCGCAGCAGCGCCGCGGTGGACACGCCGCCGATCGAGCCGGGCGGCTGCTCGCCGCCGCTGATTTCGCCCGCGGCCACGACGATGGCGACCTGCGGACGCTGGTCGGCCGGATTGAGCGTGCGATCCAGGCCGGCGACGTAGGCGTCCATGGCGATCTGACGGAAGCCGCCCTCGGCGTCTTCGTCGGCGACGCCGCGCTTGGTCAGCATCTCATCGACTTCTTCGCGGGTCTTGAGCCCGTCGATCAGCTTCAGCCCCAGCGCGTACTTGCCCATGTCGCCCTTGACCGCGTCCAGCCGCTGCGGCAGTTCGTCGATCGAGGCGATGAGGTCGGCCGGCTTGAGCTTGCGCGCCTTGGCCACGTCGTCCAGATACCGCGTCCACAGGTCGTTCATCCAGAACAGATCGGCGGTCTTGGAGTCTTCCGAGGCGGCGTCGAGGATGTACGGCTCGGCGGCGGACTTGTACTCGCCGACGCGGAACAGGTGCACGTCCACGCCGAGCTTGTCCTGCAGGCCTTCGCGGTAGTACTGGCGATAGCGGCCCAGGCCCTCGAGCATCATCCCGCCCATCGGGTCGAGGAACACTTCGTTGGCCTGCGCGGCGATCAGGTACTGCTTCTGGTCCATGGTTTCGGCGAAGGCGACGACTTCCTTCTTGCTCGCCCGCACCCGCGCCACCGCGGCGGCGACGTCGCGCAGCGAGGCCATGCCGGTGCCCTGCAGCTTGTCCAGGCGCAGCACGACGCGCTCGATGCGCTTGTCGTCCTTGGCCGCGTCCAGCGCGCGGATCACGTCGCGCAGCTGCACTTCCGGGCTCTTGTCGCCGAAGGCGCGGCTGAGCGCGCGCGAGGCCGGGTCGCTGCTGTACTGCTCCACCAGCGCGCCTTCCGGGGCGATCACCAGGGTGGTGCGTTCCAGCAACGGCTTGACGCCTCCGCCGAGGCTCAGCGCGGCCAGGAAAAACAGCAGGAAACCGAAGAACAGCAGGTTGAAGACCAACCGGCGGGTGAAGTTCATCGTGTCCCAGACGCCGATGAAGAAACGGGCCAAAGGCCCGCGACGTGGGGAGGTATCGTTCATTGGCACAGGCTCCATGTATACGGCTCAGACTAACCCGGCACGGGGCGGGGTTTCACCCGCCATTCGTAACTGTGAGTAGCGGGGAGGCGGAAAAATACGGGGAATAACAAGTGCAAATGGTGGATTGAGGCACAAACCACAGGCACGCCGGCCCTGAACGTCCATTCTCCATTGCCTTTGTTTCCCTCATTCCAGCCTTTCAGGTGCAGCCGGTTTCGTGCGGATCGACCTCGTGCGGGGACTCGCTGGCCATCCGCGCGGCCAGCCGGTCGGGCTGGCTGGAGCGGATGAACCGCGCGCACAGCAGCACCGAGGCCACGGTCAGGCCGGCGATCAGGCCGATCCACATGCCCTTCGGGCCCCAGTTGAGGCCCAGACCGAGGTAGGCGCCCACCGGCATGCCCACGCCCCAGTAGGCCAGCGCCGCCAGGACCATCGGCACCCGGGTGTCCTTGAGCCCGCGCAGGGCGCCGGCCGAGAGCACCTGGATGCCGTCGGGGAACTGGAACATCGCCGAATACAGCAGCAACGACGCGGCCAGGGTCGCGACCGCGGCGTCGGCGGTGTAGAAGCTCACCAGCAGTTCGTTGGCGGTCAGCAGCAAGATGCCCGACACCAGCTGGGTGCCGATCACGATCGCGTACCCGGCCAGCCCGGCGTAACGCACGCCGGCGTAGTCGCGCCGGCCCAGCGCGTGGCCGACCCGCACCGTGGTCGCCTCGGCCAGCCCCATCGGCACCATGAAGCACAGCGCGGACAGGTTGATCGCGATCTGGTGCGCCGACGCCGGCACCTCGCCCAGGCGCCCGATCAGCAGCGCGGTGACGATGAACAGACTGCCTTCCATCAGCACGGTCACGCCGATCGGCAGGCCGGTGGCGAGCAGGCCGCGGATGGTCGGCCAATGCGGTTTGTCGAAACGTTCGAACAAGCGCAGGTCGGCGAAGCGTTTGGCGCTGCGCAACACCAGGAAGAAACCGATCGCCTGCACCCACAGCATCGCCGCCGAGGCGATGCCCAGACCGCCGGCGCCCATTTCCGGCAGGCCGAACTTGCCGAAGGTCAGCACATAGCCCAGCGGCAGCAGCACCAGCAGGCCGCCGGCGCTGAGCAGCATGGTCGGCAAGGTCCAGTGCAGGCCTTCGCTGAGATAGCGCATGCAGAAGAACAGCGTCAGCGCCGGCACGCCCCAGCGGATGCCGTGGAGGAAGTCGCGCGCGCCGGGAATGATCTCCGCGGCGATGCCCATCGCCGCCAGCGCATGCGGGATGAAGGTCAGAAACGCAAATAAAAACACGCTCAGCAACACCGCCATCCACAGCGCCTGGCGGAACAGCGCGCCGATCTCGCCGCGCCGGCCGGCGCCTTCGAGTTGCGACACCGACGGCGGCACCGACAGCAAGGTACCGATCGGCACCATCATCGGCAGCCACCACAACGCGGTGCCGATCGTCACCGAGGCCAGCGTGGTGGTGCTGTGGTGGCCGGCCAGGGTGTTATCGACGAAGCCGATCAGGCCGGTGGAGACGTGGCCGGCGACCAGCGGCGCGGCCAGGACCAGGGTCGTGCGGATCTCGCCGGCCAGGCCGGCGCGGGAGAGGGAAGGCGATGACGCGGACATTGTGCGGGACCAACGGCACGACTGCGGCCGCGCATCCGGTCTAGGGCGCTGGCGCCGGGTCGCGGCGGACGGCTATCTTACCCGCTCGAAAGTGAAGGCCGGGGAGCCTCTAACTCGACCGCCAATGAGCGCAACTTCTTCTTCAGACTCCAGCCACGCCGGCGGCCATGCGGCCGACGGTCAGCACGACCTGACCCACTGCGAAAACTGCAAGACCGCGCTGCACGGGCATTACTGCTACCAGTGCGGCCAGTCGGTGGTCAATCCGATCCGCCACGTCGGCCATGCGCTGGAGGAAGTGTTCGAATCCTTCTGGCACCTGGACGGCCGCATTTTCCGCACCTTGCGCGATCTGCTCTCGCCGGGCCGGGTCGCCCGCAACTACATCGCCGGCCATCGCGTGCGCTATGTGGCGCCGCTGCGGTTGTTCGTGATCGTTTCGGTGCTGACCTTCTTCGTCGCCCAGTTCGCGATCCACATCGACGAAGCCAACCAGTTCATCAACATCACCAACCTGCAGGACGGCACCGTCCGCCTGGGCAACTCCAAGAGTTTGATCAGGCATGCCGACAGCATCGCCGAGGTCGAGGAAGTGCGCGCGCGCACGCTCAAGGAACTGCAGACCGCCAGCGCCCAGGTGCCGGCCGAGGCGCGCGGCGCCATCGACAAGTCGATCCAGGGGCTCAACCGCCAGGCCGACAAGCGCATCGACACGCTGCGCATGGAAATGCAGCTCGATGGCGCGCAGGTCGCCGCGCAGAAGGCCGAAGGCCAGCGCGCGGCGGCCACTTCGGAAAGCGACAGCATCAACCAGGCCAAGACCCTGGCCGAGGTGGAAAGCGCGCGCGACGCCCGCATCGCCCAGACGATGCAGAACGATCCGGCAAAGTGGGAAGCGCAGTCGGACATGGCGATCGCGCGCGGCAACAAGATCCGCACCATCAACGCCGAAGCCGGCTGCCGCATCGCCCAGCTGCAGCGCGAACACGCGCAGACCAGCGAAGGCGCGAGCGTGCGCAAGTCCGACTTCGACCGCTACGGCGAAGCCGATTGCGACGACATCGGCGATCCGCTGTCGTTCAACGGCAAGGCCTGGAACGCGGCCACCAATCCGCTCATCGTCACCTGGTGGCCGAAATTCGCCAACGACTGGCTCAACAAGCAGGTCGGCCGCGGCGAGGCCAACATCAAGCGGCTGACGAAGGAACCCTGGCGTTACGTGCACGCGCTGATCAGCGCCGTGCCGACCGCGCTGTTCCTGATGGTGCCGCTGTTCGCGCTGCTGCTGAAACTGGCCTACCTGGGTTCGGGCCGCGGCTATCTGGAACATCTGGCGATCGCGTTGTACAGCCACGTCTACCTGTGCCTGCTGCTGCTGGCGATGTTCGTGCTTATGCTGCTCAACGGCGCGATCACGCCGCACTGGAGCAGCTTCAGCTGGATCAGCGGCCTGGGCATCGGCCTGCTGTGGACGTGGATGCCGATCTATCTGCTGATCATGCAAAAGCGCGTGTACGGCAACGGCTGGCCGCTGACCCTGATCCGCTACACGGTGGTGGGTTCGCTGTACTTCGTGCTGATGAGCATGGCCGCGGTGTTCCTGGCGATCAGCGCGATCGTGCGGATGTGAGCGGCGTGGACGCCATCGGCGGCGGGCTGATCTACGAGGTCAATCTGGACCTCGACGCCGCCATCGCCGACGACTATCTGGCCTGGCTGCGTCCGCACATGCTTGAGCTGTGCGCGCTGCCGGGCTTCATCGACGCCCGCCTGTACGCGGTGGAGGAACCTGCGGCCGAACCCGGCCGCGCCGCGTGGTGCGTGCACTACCGCCTGCGCGATCAGGCCGCGCTCGAGGACTACCTGCGCGAGCACGCGCCGCGCCTGCGCGCCGACGGCATGGCGCGTTTCGGCGGCCGCTTCAACGCTTCGCGGCGGGTGTTGCGGGCGATGGCGGACTGAGGCGAAGCAGTAGATCTCGAAGCGCGTTCGCGCCCCTGAGCGATCCCGCGGCCTCGCCGCGATCTGCCGAGGTCTTTTGTGGGAGGGGCTTCAGCCCCGATGCTTTTCGCTCAGGTCGGCAGCGATCCATGTGCAGGCGCACCGCGACCTGAGCCAAAAGCATCGGGGCTGAAGCCCCTCCCACAAAAGCACCCGCTTTACGCCATCTTCGTCGCGACGATCGCGGTCACCCTGTGCGCCAGCGCGTACCACTGCAGCGCGGTCACCGCCGCGCGATCAACGCGTCAAGGCGTCGCTCAGCCACGCCGCGCGTTGCGCGGGCGGCGCGGCGAGCAGGCCGGCGCGCAATCGCTCGCGATCCTGCGGCTGAGTGCGCTGCGCCAGCACCGCCAGATCCTTGCGCTGCGCCGGGGTGAGCCCGCGCAGGGCCGCCAGCATCGCCGCGTGCTGGGCTTCGGGCAGTTGCGCGAGCAAGGGCTGCAGCGCCGGATAATCGGCGCCGAGCGCGGGGCCCAGCAGCCAGCCACGGCGTTCGCTGCGGTCGATCGCCTCGAACTGCGCGCGCAACGCCTGTTGCTGATCGGCCGGCAAAGCGGCGAAACGCGCCGCCGCGGCTTGCACCTGGGCGCGTTCGTCGGCGCTCAAGGCCTGCCAGGCCAGGTAACGCTCGCGGCGCTCGCCGCGCTGCTGCGCGCTCAGCTCGCCCCATTGCGCGGCGCGCTGGCCGAACTCGCGGCGCTGGTCTTCGTTCCACGAATCCCAGCGCTGGCCGTTCGCCTGCAACCGCGCCTGCGCGGCGGGCGGCAAGCGGGCCAGGGTTTCGCTCAGCTCCGGCGGCAACGCCTGCGCCGGCAGCAAAGCGGCCAACGCAAGCGTTGTCGCGACGGCGCACGTTCGCAGCCAACGGGCGGAATGGATGCGGGGCATCACTCGCCCTCCTGAGTGTCGGTTTCCGAGCCTTGGGTCTCGCCTGCGGCCGGCGCCGTGCCCGGAGCGGGCTGTGCGGCCTCCGGCGGCACCGCCGGGGCCTGCGCCGGAATCGTGCCGGCGTCGCGCGCGGCCAGCCAGCTGCGCAGTTCCAGGTCGTCCGAGGCGGCCTGGCCCTGCGGATCGGCCAGCAGCTCGAAATCACGATGGGCGATCAACCCGGCTTCGCGGCTGTAGCGATCGGCCGGCGCCGCGGCCTCGGGCAGCGCGCTGACCGTGACCCCGTCGGGACCGCCGAGCCAGCGGCCGGCGAAGCCGCCGGGCCACCAGAAGGTCGCGGCGAAGGCCAGGGCGCACAGCGCCAGCAGACTCCACAGCAGCGGCATCAGCCAGCGCGGCCGCGGCCGCTTCGTCGCCGCCGCGCGCGGTTGCGCCGCCGATGCGCTCACCGCCACGCCTTGCAGCGCCGCTTCGCGCGCTTGGGCCAGGCGCTGCAGCCGCTCCGGCGGCAGGGTCTTGATCCGGCGGTGGACCTGCTCACGCAATTGCTGCCAGGCCTGCGGGTCGGCGCGGCCGTCGGCGTGCCGCGGCAGCGCGCGCTGCAGGGCCAGCCGGTAGGTCGGCGGGGCCACGCCCAGCACCGCGGCAGCCTCGTTTTCGTTGAGCCCGGCGGCCAGCCGCAGCAGCAGCGCCGCGCGCGGCCCGCTGCCCAGTTCGGCCAGGCGGTCGGTGACCTCGACCGGGATCGCGACCGGGGTGCGCTGGCGCAGGCCGGGCTGGGTCAGCAGCAGCGACCAGAACCGGCTGGGCCATTCGCTGAGCGCCGCCTCGGCCGCGAGCGCGCGGAAACCGGTCATCGCCGCGGCCAGCGCGGCATCGCCGGCGGCGGCGTCGCCGGCCTGCAATTCGGCCAGTACCGCGCCGCGCCGTTCGACGCCGCGCAGGAAGGCCGAGAGGGCGGCGGGGGCGTTCGGTCGGGGGGCGGAAGGGCCTGGGGCGGGGGCTGCGGAACTCATCGGGACGACTTCACCATACGGTGCATCATAGCGATGCGCGGGGCGTGGAAAACCGCTTGACAAACCGCACAGACGCGTCAGCGCGAAGCAGGACGCGGCTTGCAGCCAAATCCGGTTGTGCACAGCAGTAATGGAACCGTCATGGGGCCTCATTTCGTTGGCACGCAAGCCTTCATTACAACGATGTTTCACGGTCAAAGCCTTGATACGCAAGGCATTTGGCGTGTTGGCGATTTTTTCACCAACCTAACCCGAGGGCTTATTTCAACGCTCTCGCGCATCGCTGCCGACCCGCCATGCACAGATTTATCCACAGCCCATGTGGATAAGGAGATTTCTCTTTCCGATCCCGTTAGTTACGTGACTTTCGTCAGATAAACGGAAGCAATGACCTGCAACTGCCTCGTCTGCCGCCGGTCCGCGCCGCTCGCTAGACTGAAGCCATGTTCGAGGCCCTTCCCCTGCCGCCGCCGACCGTCTGGCGCGTCGCTTTGCCGCTGCCGCTGCCGCGCCTGTTCGACTATCTGCCGCCGCCCGGCGACGCCGGTTCCGACCCGGTCGGCGCGCGCGTGCAGGTGCCGTTCGGGCGCCGCGAACTGGTCGGCGTGGTGGCCGAAACCGGCGCCCCCGAATACGACACCGACCCGGCCGCGCTCAAGGCCGCGATCGCCCGGCTCGACCCGGAGCCGCTGCTGGACGGCGAGCTGCTGGCCTCGCTGCGCTGGCTGGCCCGCTACACCCACGCTCCGCTCGGCGAGGTGCTGGCGACCGCCCTGCCCGGCCCGCTGCGCCACGGCGAGCCGCTGCCCGACACCCACGCCTGGGCCTGGCGCCTGAGCGAGGCCGGGGCGACCGCGCGCGAAGGTCTGCGCGCCGGCAAGCCGCGGCGGCTGGCCGACCTGCTGGCCGAACACGGCGCGCTCGACGAAGACCGCCTCGACGACCTGCTCGAAGACTGGCGCAGCGCCGCCCGCGCCCTGGCCAAGCGCGAGCAGGCCGAGCGCATCGCCATCCCGGCCGTCCATCACGCCCCGGCGCCGCGCCCCGGGCCGGCGCTCAACGACGAACAGCAGGCCGCGGTCGATGCGCTGCTGGCCGCGCGCGGCTTCACCGGCTTCCTGCTCGACGGCGTCACCGGCAGCGGCAAGACCGAGGTCTACCTGCACGCCATCGCCGACTGCCTGGCGCGCGGCAAGCAGGCGCTGATCCTGGTGCCGGAGATCGGCCTGACCCCGCAGACCCTGGCGCGCTTCCGCGCCCGCCTGGGCGTGCCGGTGCACGCGCTGCACTCGGGCCTGAGCGACGGCGAACGCGCCCGCACTTGGGCCGCGTTCGCGCGGGGCGAGGCGCGGGTCGCGGTCGGCACCCGCTCGGCGGTGTTCCTGCCGCTGCGCGAGCCCGGCCTGATCGTCATCGACGAAGAACACGACGGCAGCTTCAAGCAGCTCGACGGCATCCGCTACCACGCCCGCGACTTCGCCCTGGTCCGGGCCAAGGCCCTGGACGTGCCGGTGCTGCTGGGCAGCGCCACGCCGTCGCTGGAGTCGCTGCGCAACGCCCAGGCCGGGCGTTACGGCCATCTGCACCTCAAGCGCCGCGCCGGTCAGGCGCAGCCGCCGCGGGTGCGCGTGCTCGACGTGCGCAAGCGGCCGCTGCAGGCCGGGCTGTCGCCGGAACTGATCGAACGCATCCATGCCGAGCTGCGCGCCGGCGGCCAGGTGCTGGTGTTCAAGAACCGGCGCGGCTACGCCCCGGTGCTGCTGTGCCACGACTGCGGCTGGACCGCGCACTGCCCGCGCTGCAGCACCCCGCTCAAGGGCACGCCGATGACCGTGCACGCCGGCGGCCGCCGTCTGCAATGCCATCACTGCGGCACGCGCCGGCCGGCGCCCGACGCCTGCCCGGATTGCGGCGGCCTGGCGCTGCAATCGCAAGGCGCCGGCACCGAGCGGATCGAGGAATCGCTGGCGGCGCGCTTCCCGGAGTTTCCGGTGCTGCGCATCGATCGCGGCAGCACGCAAAAGCGCGACGCCCTGGAGAATCTGCTGAAGGAATTCGGCACCACGCCGGGCGTGTTGGTCGGCACTCAGATGCTCGCCAAGGGCCACGACCTGCCCAACCTGACCCTGGTCGCGGTGGTCGGCATCGACGAAGGCTTGTTCAGCGCCGACTTCCGCGCCCGCGAAAAACTCGCGCAATTGCTGATCCAGGTCGCCGGCCGCGCCGGCCGCGCGGACAAACTCGGCGAAGTGATTCTGCAAACCCATCACCCCGAACACGAACTGCTGCACACATTGCTGTCGGGCGGCTATCCGGCCTTCGCCGAAGTCGAGCTGGCGCAGCGCGAAGCCGCAGGGTTTCCGCCGTTCGCGCACATGGCGCTGATCCGCGCCGAGGCGCAGCAGGTCGAAACGGCCAATGCCTTCCTGGCGCTGGCGCGGCGCGAATTCGAAGCCGTCACCGCGCAGCGCGCGGGCGCCGCGCGCACCACGCTGGAGGTCAACGGCCCGGTGCCCGCGCCGATGCCGCGACGCGCCGGTTATCTGCGCGCGCAGCTGATCCTGTCGGCGCCGCAGCGGCCGGAACTGCACGCCGCGCTCGATGCCGCGCTGCCTGCGATCTACGCCGCGCCGGAAGCGCGCAAGGTGCGCTGGTCGCTGGATGTGGACCCGGCCGATCTGTACTGAGCCCCGCTTTGCGCAGCGTTGCAATGCGGGATAGCGCGGCCTGCTTCGTCTTCAATGGAGCGCGCGCCGCACACGCGCCTCACTCTCAAAGGACTGTATGACGACTCTCCGTATCCGCGCCGCACTGAGCCTGGCCATCGCCTCGATCGCCGCCCCCGCCGCGCACGCCGCCGACTTCGCCGCCTGTTTCAGCCTCAAGCCGGGCGCGGCCTATGAAATGGACGACAGCAAGATCCGCGTCGTGCGCGAGCGCTTCGGCGACCGCGACGCGATCGCGCTGGTCTCCAGCGGCAGCGGCGTCAAGACCTCGACCTATTACGATCCCAGCGGACGCGCCTTGCTCGGCAGCGTGCAATACGGCATCGCCGCGCTCGGCGGCAACGCCGCAGCGCCGGTCATCACCGAACGCTACACCCAGACGCCGGAATTCCCCGCCAAGGCCAAGCCCGGCGACAAGTTCAAGCTGCGCGGCGCGGGCAAGCGCACGCTGCACAACGACGACAGCGTCGAAGACTTGAACTATCCGGGTTTCAGCGACTTCACCTTCATCGGCTTCGAAGACCTGGAACTGTCGGTGGATTTCACCCCGCGCACGTTCTCCGGCACCTGTCACCTGAAGGCCGGCGACGCCGAGCACTCGGCCGAATTCTGGTACGCGCCGGGTTTCGGCCTGATCAAGTTCGTGCGCTTCCAGGGCAAGGAAGCGTTCTTCTCGCAGCAGTTGGAAAGCATCACCGCCGAGTGAGTTCGCGCGGGTTTCGATTCGCTAGCTCTTCGGCTTGACCGTGGGCTTGCTCGCGCCGGCCGGCGCCGCTGGTGCCGGCGCGGCCGGCGCGGGTTTCGCACCGCCCTTGGGCTTGTCGCGAATCCACACGATCTGATTTTCGCGCCGCGTCTCGAACAAGCCGATCGCTTCGATCAGATCGCTGAGCTTGCGATAGCCGTAGTTGCGCGAATCGAACGAGGCCTGATTGGCGATCTGATGCCCGACCGCGCCCAGATGCGACCAACCATCGTCGCCGCTGACCGCTTCCACCGCGCGCCGCAGCATCAGCACCAGGCGGGTGTCGCTGCGCAGTTCCTTGGCGCTGCGCGGCTGAGTGGTCGCGCTCGCGGCTTCGTCGGCGCCGGCGTCTTCGCTGGGCGGCTGGCCCAGGCCTTCGACGTAGGTGAACTTCGAGCAGGCGTTGACGAAGGGCTCGGGCGTTTTCTTCTCGCCGAAGCCGTACACCTTCACGCCCTCGGTCAGCAGCCGCATCACCAGCGGAGTGAAGTCGGCATCGCTGGAAACGATGGCGAAGCCGTCGAGGTTGCGCGCGTACATCAGATCCATCGCATCGATGACCATCGCCATGTCCGATGCGTTCTTGCCCTTGCTGTAGGCGAACTGCTGGATCGGCCGGATCGCGTATTCGTGCAACACCGCTTCCCAGCTCTTGAGCCCGGGGCTCTTCCAGTTGCCGTAGGCGCGGCGCACGTTGGCCACGCCGAAGCGCGCCACCTCGGCCAGGATCACGTCGATCTTCGCCGCCGGCGCGTTGTCGGCGTCGATCAACAGGGCGATGCGTTTTTCTTCTGCGGCGGCGGCCATGCGATCGCTCCGTGCCGGCCGTCCGGACTCGGAGCGGCCTTGTCGCGGCCAGCCTAGCGCAACCGCGGGCGCGGCGCGTGGCAGAAGATAGGACGGCTTCATGACGGGCTAACCCCGATGCGGGACAATGGCCGCGAATCCAACGACGACAAGACACTCTCCCCCATGAGCCAACTCGAACAACTGCGCGAACTGTCCGCCGTGGTCGCCGATACCGGCGACATCGAAGCCATCGCCCGCTTCCGCCCGCTGGACGCCACCACCAATCCCTCGCTGCTGCTCAAGGCCGCCGGCCTGCCGGCCTACGCGCCGCTGATCGACGCCGCCATCGCCGGCGCGCAGGGCGCGGATGAAGCCGCCCGCGTCGGCGACGCCGGCCTGCGCCTGGCGGTCGCCATCGGCGGCGAAATCCTCAAGCTGATTCCCGGCCGCGTCTCCACCGAAGTCGATGCGCGCCTGAGTTTCGACACCCAGGCCTCGCTGGCCCAGGCCCATCGCATCGTCGAACTCTACGAACGCGCCGGCATCGGCCGCGAGCGCCTGCTGATCAAGGTCGCCTCGACCTGGGAAGGCATCCGCGCCGCCGAGCAACTCGAGCGCGAAGGCATCCACTGCAATCTCACCCTGCTGTTCTCCTTCGCCCAGGCGGTGGCCTGCGCCGAAGCCGGCGTGTACCTGATCTCGCCCTTCGTCGGCCGCATCCTCGACTGGCATCTGGCCAACGGCATGGCCAAGCCGGCGACGCCGCAGGACGATCCGGGCGTGCAGTCGGTCACCCGCATCTGGCAGTACTACAAGCGCCACGGCTACGGCACCGTGGTCATGGGCGCGAGCTTCCGCAACACCGGGCAGGTGCTGGCGCTGGCCGGTTGCGACCGTTTGACGATCTCGCCGGAACTGCTCGGCGAACTGGAAGCCAACTCCGGCGACGTGCCGCGCGCGCTCAACGACGACGGCCAGCGCGGCAAGCCCGACGCGGCGCTGAGCGAAGCGGCGTTCCGCTGGCAGCACAACGAAGACGCGATGGCCACCGACAAGCTCGCCGACGGCATCCGCCGCTTCGCCGCCGATCAACGCAAGCTGGAAGATCAGCTTGCGCAACGCATGCGCGGCTGAGGACACGGCGATGACCGATTCGCGCAAGCACGTCGTCATCGTAGGCGGCGGGTTCGGCGGTTTGTGGGCGACGCGCGCGCTGGCCTCGGCCGATGTGCGCATCACCCTGATCGACCGCCGCAACCACCATCTGTTCCAACCCCTGCTGTATCAAGTCGCCACCGCCGGATTGTCGGCGCCGGACATCGCCGCGCCCTTGCGCCACATCCTGCGCAATCAGGCCAACGTGGAAGTGCGGCTGGGCGAGGTGACCGGCATCGACGCCGGCGCGCGCAACGTCTCGCTCGCCGATGGCGACGTGGTGGCCTACGACTATCTGCTGCTCGCCAGCGGCGCCACCCATGCCTACTTCGGCCATGACGAATGGGCCGACGACGCGCCGGGCCTGAAAACCCTCGACGACGCGTTGCACATCCGTCGCCGCGTGTTGCTGGCGTTCGAACGCGCCGAAGCGGCCGAGAGCGAAGAAGAGCGTTCGGCGTGGCTGCATTTCGCCGTGGTCGGCGGCGGCCCGACCGGGGTCGAACTGGCCGGCACGCTGGCGGAGATTTCGCGCAAGACCTTGCGCCGCGAATTCCGCCGCATCGACCCGGCGCAGGCGCGCGTGCGCCTGATCGAAGCCGGCCCGCGCGTGCTGTCGAGTTTTCCCGAGTCGCTGTCGGAGAAAGCGCGCGCGCAGTTGCAGCGGCTGGGCGTGGAAGTCTCCACCGGCACGCCGGTGGCTTCGATCGATGGCGAGGGCTACATGCTCGGGGCCGAATTCGTACCCGCGCGCACGGTGCTGTGGGCCGCCGGCGTGGCCGCGTCCAAGCTCGGCGCCCTGCTCGACGCGCCGCGCGATCGCGCCGGCCGCGTGCAGGTCGCGCCCGACCTCAGCGTGCCCGGGCATCCGGAGATTTTCGTCGCCGGCGATCTGGCCGCCATCCAGCAGGCCAACGGCCAACCGGTGCCCGGCGTCGCGCCCGGCGCCAAGCAGATGGGCAGCTACGTCGCGCGCGCGATCCGCGCGCGTCTGGCCGGGCGCACGCTGGAGCCGTTCCGCTATGTCGATTACGGCAATCTGGCGACGATCGGCCGGCGCGCGGCGGTGGTGGATCTGCGCGGGCTGAAGTTCTCCGGCTTCCTGGCCTGGGCGTTCTGGCTGGCCGCGCACGTGTTCTTCCTGATCGGCTTTCGCAACCGCCTGATCGTGATGCTCAACTGGTCGTGGGCGTATTTCACTTATCAACGCCACGCGCGGATCATTTTCGGCGGCGGCGGCAGCGACGGCAGCGGCCAGGGCGCGACGCCCAAGCGGTGATCGGCGACATGCGACCGCCCAGGACGCGACATCGCGCCCTGAGCGGTCGCCGGGCGATGCCCGCTCAGCGCGGCTCGCTCAACTCACGCCGTCCCAGTACAGCGCGGTGGCCTGCGCGTCCTTGGTCGCGCCGGTGTCCAGGTCGGTGATGGTTACCCCGAGCGTGGCCTCGCCGTCGCCGCGGGTTTCGGTCTTGATCGAGATGTAGCAGTAATTGCGGTTGGCGCAGGCGGTCATGACCTGGTTGTTTTCCAGATTGCGCCAGACGAATCCGTAGCGGCCGGCCTGCAGACCGGTCACCTCGAAGTAGGCGGTGCTGGGATTGGTGCCGCGGTTGGGTATCCACACCGATTCGCAATACAGCGGCTGCGGAATGTCCAGATCGTAGGTATCGACGTAGCAGGTCACCACCGCGTTGCTCATGTCGCCGGCGCGCGCTGGCTGACTGTGCGACAGCGCGAACACCGACAGGAAAGCGCCCAGCGCGTACAGTTTGTTCGCTTGCATAAACCCTCCGTTGGTTTGCGATTGCGCGGCCGCCGGTCCGTCGCGGGCGAACGCGCGCGCAACGGTCCGGACGCCGCCCGGTTGAGTACTCCCTTCGCGACGGCGATCGCCGTTGACGGCGGCCGCCGTGGCGCGCTGGGGAGCGATGCTTCGATCGCCCGACCAGTACTCGCAATCGCCCGGCTCAACGGCTCATGCGCGCGCGATCGCGCACAGGAAGCAACCGGTGCGCGCGTTGTGCGCATGCACCGTCGCCACGGCCGGATCGGCCATCACCTCGGCCAGCGCGGCATCGGCCTCGGTGCCGTCCAGCGTGCGCGCCGAAAGCATCCAGCCGTCGCCGTCGTAGGCGCGCAGCGACAGATAGCGGGTGCGCAGCATCGGCGGCAGTTCGTCCTCGAAGTGCGTCGCGCGCGCCGCGGCTTCGCGCACGTAGATCGGGCCGCTGGCGCGGTACGGGCCGTCGGTGTGATGTTCGTAGGTCAGCAGCAGCAGGGTTTCGCCGGGGGCGGCGTTGGCCAGCGAAACCCGGCACGGATAACCGGTCGGGCTGTCGGCGACGACCCGGCGCATGCCGTGCGCGTGCAGGCTGGCGTCGTCGAGCGCGAACAGCGGGGCGAAGGGTTCCGGCGCGAGGCCGTCGATGCGATAGGCGTTCATGGCGACTCCGAATGGAAATTCGCCTGCACGATAGGACCGGACGGGTTGCGGCGATATCCGCGTCTTGCGCTCGATTGGGGAATTTATGCGCGGCCGTGAAGGCGAGCCGGGCATGGGCCGGGAACGCTGGTTCGGCGCGATGGCGCGATCGCCTCGGGCGGATCAATCCGCGCGCAGAAAAACAAACGGCCCGGTTTCCCGGGCCGTCGTGTCGCATCGCGTTGTACGCAGCTTCGTTAGGCCGCGAACAATCCGCGCATCTTCTTCAGCGCGTTCGCCTCGATCTGGCGGATGCGCTCGGCGCTGACGCCGTACTCATCGGCCAGTTCCTGCAGCGTGATCTTGCTGTCGGCATCGAGCCAGCGGCGCTTGATGATGTCGCGCGAACGCGCATCCAGGCCGGCCAGACCTTCGCGCAGCAGGCCGAGCTGGTTGTCTTCCTCGTCCTCGCGCTCGTAGCTCTGCGAGGGGTCTTCCTCGGCGGCGCGCAGGTACGCGGCCGGCGACGGCGGGGCGTGGTCGTCGTCCTCGTCGGCCGGGGCATCGAAACCGATGTCGCGGCCGGACAGGCGCGATTCCATTTCCAGCACTTCGCGCTCGGAAACGTTGAGGTCCTTCGCGACTTGGCTCACTTCCTCGGCGTTCATCCAACCCAGGCGCTTCTTGCTCTTGCGCAGGTTGAAGAACAGCTTGCGCTGCGCCTTGGTCGTGGCGACCTTGACGATGCGCCAGTTCTTGAGGATGAACTCATGCATCTCGGCGCGGATCCAGTGGACCGCGAAGGACACCAGGCGCACGCCCTGTTCCGGGTCGAAGCGCTTGACCGCCTTCATCAGGCCGATGTTGCCTTCCTGGATGAGGTCGCCGATCTGCAGGCCGTAGCCGTTGTAGCCGCGGGCCACGTGGACCACGAAGCGCAGGTGCGAGTGAACGAGTTCACGGGCCGCGTCGAGGTCTTCCCCGTCGCGGAAACGGCGCGCCAGCGCCTGCTCGTCTTCGGCGGTGAGCACCGGAATCTGGTGCACGGCGCCGATGTACGCGTCCAGCGAACCGAGCGCGCTGGGCACAGGCAGGTTGTTGGCGACTAGAGCAGTGGATTGGGCAATAGGGGTCATGGCAGCGATCTTAGCAGTCGGCCTATAGGAGTGCTAAAGCGAAGGGAAGTTCACTGTGTTGCGGCATTAGAACGTCGGAACTGCGAACTCGTGACGGCGGGTGGGGTCTTCGCGCGTTGGCGCCGCGGGAACCGGATGCTTCAACGATGTGCATCCTGCTGCGCCCGGATGAATTTAAAATTATTCCGCGAAAACAATGAGTTAATGCAGCGATGACGGAGCAGCCGGGTCACGGCCCGCTTCCGTCCGAGTGGCTTTGAACGCGGATTCGCGCCGCATCCGGCCGCCGGTTTCATCGCAAGCCCATCTGAGACCACCTCTCGTGGGCCAAAGTTCCAGCCGAAACCGGGGCTCCGTTCAGGTGGCACGGCCGGCTGGGACAATGTGCCGCCCGTCGAGGCCGCGAGCGATCGCCTGAGCAAGCCGCGGCGGGCGGGTCCGAACGAATGCTCGGCAACGCATCTGCGCACCTTCCGCATACCTGGACACGACTTGCGAATCGGTCGGCCCGATCCGTGCAAATCGCTGGCCCGAAGCCATCAAAACCGCTTATGCCGTCCGGGCGTTCTCGCAGAATCAGTAAGATAGAGAAGCCCATCACAAAATTTTAATGTTTCCCGGCACGCCGACCGGTTGCGACTCGGGCCCGGACTGCGCGTAGTGGACGGGCCGGCCGCCTCGGGCCGGCGTACGACGGGGAACGACATGACCACCACTTCCAACGGGAGGGCGCTGCGGCGCCGTCCCTTACTCATCGCTATCGCCTTCGCCATGGCGGCGCCGGGCTTCGCGGTCG
The DNA here is from genome assembly GCF_052113885.1 of Lysobacter sp. TAB13. Lineage (NCBI taxonomy): Bacteria > Pseudomonadati > Pseudomonadota > Gammaproteobacteria > Lysobacterales > Lysobacteraceae > Lysobacter > Lysobacter sp. TAB13. The sequence goes on from NZ_JBFRDR010000007.1 coordinate 201,673, forward strand.
CAGGGCCTCAGGACGCGCAGACGTCCACGGCTCCCGCCGCCGTGCCGGCCGAACGCGCCGCCACCGAACTGGAAGGCATCCAGGTCACCGCCTCGCGCATTCCGCGCACCGGCTTCGATTCGCTGGAACCGGCCACGGTGATCAACGGCGACGCCGTGCGCGAGCGCGGCGTGACCAACATCGCCGACGCGCTCAACCAGACCGTCGGCTTCGGCGTCGGCCAGACGCCCGAAGGCGGCCAGGGCAGCTTCGCCGGCGGCGTCAACTTCGTGAACCGGTTCGGCCTGGGCAGCAACCGCACGCTGACCCTGATCAACGGCCGCCGCGTGGTGACCTCGCGCGCGCTGACCAACTTCGGCTTCTCCGCCGGCGCCCAGGTCGATCTCAACGCGATCCCGGTGCAGATGATCGACCGCGTCGAGAACGTCGCCATCGGCGGCGCGCCGACCTACGGCTCCGACGCCATCGCCGGCGTGGTCAACGTCATCCTCAAGGACCGTTTCCAGGGCGCCGAAGTCAATTTCAACTACGGCATCAGCGATCAGAGCGACAACCAGACCCTGGGCTACAACTTCGTCGCCGGTTCGGACTTCGCCGACGGCCGCGGCAACGTGATCGTCAGCGGCTCCTACGACGAATCCGAAGGCCTGGTGCGTTCGGACCGCACCGATTTCGCCCGCGCCTACGCCTTCCCGGCCAATCCCAACGCCACGCAGATGGCGACCAACCAGCCCGGCCGCACGCCCGGCAACGACGGCCGCGTCAATCCGAACATTCCCTTCGACACCGGCCCGGAAGACGGCATCCCCGGCACCGTGCTGATCCGCAACGCGCGCACCTTCACCAACACCTTCGGCGGCCTGCTGCTGCCGGCCAGCGGCGCGATCACCTCTCCCGGCGGCGCCTTGGTCGGCTTCGGCCCGAACAAGCGCACCTATCTGCAGTTCGCGCCGAACGGCGACATCGTCCCCTTTGACCCGGGCATCAACTTCGGCACCAGCACCGCCTCGGGCGGACAAGGGCTCAACACCGCCGACATCACCGCGCTGTTGACCAGCCTGCAGCGGCAGTCGGTCAACGTGATCGCGCACTACGACGTCGCCGACAACGTGCGCCTGTTCGTCGAGGGCATGCATTACCACTCCGAGGCCGATCCGCCGGTGGACATCGCCAGCACCGGCAACACCACCGCCGGCACCCGCCTCAACAGCGCGCTGCTGGTGAAGTCCGATCATCCGCTGCTCAATGCGCAGGCGCGGCAGCAGTTGGCGGCGTTGAACATTCCGACCTTCCGCCTCGCCCGCACCTCGGCCGACCTCGGGCTGACGCCGGATCACGTGGAAAGCGACATCGACCGCATCGTGGTCGGCGCCCGCGGCGATTTCGATCTGTGGACGCGCCAGTTCGACTGGGAAGTGTCGGCCAACTACGGCCGCATGCAGGCCAGCACCTCGTCGGTGTCGTTGAACCAGCAGAACTTCATCAACGCGATCAACGTGCGCAACGTCGGCGGCAAGCTGGTGTGCGATCCCAGCGCGCGCAATGCAGTTTATTTGGCCTCGGCCGGCGCCAACTCCGAGCCGATCGCCGATCCCAACTGCGTGCCGCTGGATCTGTTCGGCCAGGGCCGCCCGTCCAAGGAAGCGATCAACTACGTCACCGGCCGCGCCGTCACCGATTTCGAACAGAAGCAGAAGGTGTTCAGCGCTTTCATGCACGGCAACATCGTCGATCTTTGGAGCGGCCCGCTCAACGTCGCGGTGGGCTACGAGCACCGGGTCGAGGAAGGCGGCTTCACCCCGAACGATTTCACCCGCCGCGGGCTTGGCCGCTCGGTGGCGATTCCGGCGCTCAACGGCAAGTTCCACACCAACGAGTACTACGCCGAAGCGCTGCTGCCGCTGGTGTCGGAGGACGCGGACATTCCCGGCCTGCACCGCCTGGACATCACCGGCAAGTTCCGCCGCGTCGATAACAGCGTCAACGGCGGCTTCAACGCCTACACCTACGGTCTGCAGTGGGAGCCGATTCCCGGCCTGCTGGTGCGCGGCAACAAGACCCGCTCGCTGCGCGCGCCGGTGATCACCGAGTTGTTCCTGCCGCAGGTGGAGCTGTTCCAGAGCACTTCCGATCCCTGCGATCGCCGCAACGTCACCGGCGGCCCGGCGCCGGCGGTGCGCGCGCGCAACTGCGCGGCGTTCTACCAGCAGTACGGCCTGAACCCGGTGGACTTCCAGCAGAACGCGTCCACCGCGCGCGGCGCGCGCCAGGGCGAGCCGAACCTGGACAACGAATCGGCCGATTCGTGGACCGCCGGCGTGGTCTGGCAGCCCGACTTCATTCGCGGCCTGCGCATGGCGGTGGACTACAACGAGGTCAAGCTCAAGGACCAGATCTTCGCCCAGAGCATTAACGACGTGCTGTCGGCCTGCTACGACAATCCCGACTTCAACGCCGGCAACGTCAACACCGCCAACTACTACTGCCAGCAGGTCCAGCGCCGCGCCGACGGCCAGTTCGACATCATCGGCGTGCGTTATCGCAACGGCGACTTCATCCACTTCCAGGGCATCACCGGCGAGTTGACCTATCGCTGGGACGCCGGCGATTGGGGCCAGTTCGACTTCAGCGCCAATGCGCTGATCGTCAAGCGCTTCGAAAGCTCGACCACCGGCGTGTCGGTGGACGACGATCGCGGCGAGATCGGCATGTCCGAGCGGCAGTTCCAGTTCGGCGTGGATTACCAGAAGGGTCCGGTCGGCTTGAACCTGCAGGGCCGTTATCTGAGTCCGTCGGTGTTCGACAACGAGAACACCGTGGAGAGCTCCGACATCCTGCGCGCCCCGGCCTACTGGCTGTTCAGCGCCGGCGCCAACTATCGCTTCGGCGATAACGTGGTGCTGCGCTTCAACGTGCAGAACCTGTTGGACAAGGACCCGCCGCTGGGCACCACGCCGGGCGAGCTGGGTATCGGCGTTTACGACATTCTGGGGCGGCGTTATAACTTCAGTGTGACGTATCGGTTCAACTGAGGCCCGCCCTCACCCCAACCCCTCTCCCGCAAGCGGGAGAGGGGCTCAGAGCACAACCTAGACGACAGAGTTCCCTCTCCCGCGTGCGGGAGAGGGCTAGGGTGAGGGCACGCCAGCAACGCACGCCACTGCTAAGCTCCGACCTGCCCCCTCATCCCCGCCCCCATGATCCAACGCCAACTCCAGCAAGACCGCAGCGGCTGCGGACTGGCCTGCGTGGCGATGCTGGCCGGCATCGGCTATGCGCAGGCGCGGACCCTGGCGCGCGGGCTCGGCATCGGCCCCAGGCCGTATCGCTATCGCACCGGCGCCGGCCTGCACACCGCGCGCGAGGGCTACCTCACCGACGCCTCGCAACTGCGGCGCATGCTCAAGCTGCTCGGCGTGGCCAGCGGCGCGCAACGCGAGGTCTCGGGCTGGGACGAATGCGACGGCGACGGCATCGCCGCGATCAACTACGACCCGGTCAATCGCAGCTGGCATTGGGTGGTGCGCCTGCACGACGACACCGGCGCCTGCGTACTCGACCCGAACGCGCGCGTGCGCCGCGAACGCCGCACCGACTTCGGCCGGATGAAACCGGTGCGTTTCATTCCGGTGCGGATCGCGTCGCGCTGACTCAGCGCGCGTCCAATTCCGCCAGCGACGCCGCGTAACGGCGCAACGCCATGCGGATTTCGTCCGCGTCGATCACGCCGTAACCGAAGGTGATCGCCGGGCGCTCGGGCGCGCTCATCGCGTATTCGGCGATCGACTGCGCGCCGGGCGCGTAGCGCGGCAGGCGCGACAGGATCGCCGGCGCCAGCCCGGGATCGCGGATGCGCGCGGCCAGATGCAGGCCGGCTTCGGACGGAATCGGCTCCAGCCACGGCGCCAGCGGGCCGCGCAAGCCTTCCAGCAAGGCGTCGCGGCGTTCCTCGTAGATCGCGCGCATGCGCCGCACGTGCCGGGCCAGATGGCCGTCGCGGATGAACGCCGCCAGCACCGACTGGGTGATGGTGTCGCAATGCGAATCGGCGCAGTGCTTGACCGTGATCAGCGCGTCGCGCGACCACGCCGGGGCGACGATGAAGCCCTTGCGCAACGATGGAAACAGACTCTTGGAGAACGTGCCGACGTAGAACACCAGCGCATCGCGATCCAGCGTCTGCAGCGCATCCAGCGGACGGCCGCCGAAACGGAATTCGCCGTCGTAGTCGTCCTCGATCACGATCGCGTTGCGCTGGCGGGCGAAATCCAGCAGCGCGCGGCGGCGGCGCATCGACAGCGCCACGCCGGTCGGCGACTGATGCGACGGCGTCACGCTGATCACCCGCACGTCTTCGGGCAATTGCTCCACGCACAGGCCTTCTTCATCGACCGGCATCGGCACCAGCCGCGCGCCGGCGGCGGCGAAGGCGGCGCGCACCGGCGGGTAGCCCGGTTCCTCGACCGCGACCCGGGTCTGGCCCGGCGTCACCAGCAGGCGCGCCAGCAGATCGAAGGCCTGCTGCGCGCCGGAGGTGACGATCACATCGTCGGCCACGCACGCCACCGCGCGCGCGAACGCGACGTGCTGGGCGATGGCGTCGCGCAATTCGGCAATGCCTTCCGACGGCGAATAACTGAAACGCGTCTTCGACCACGTGCGCAGGGTTTGCGCCGACAGCCGGCGCCAGATGTCGTGGGGGAAATGGCGGTGATCGGGAATGCCGAGGCGGAAGCAGCGCTCGGGCAGTTGCCGCGGCGCGTCCGGGCGCAGGAACGGCGTGCGCCACAACGGATTCAGGCGCGGGTCTTCCAGGCCGGCGTCCAGGCGCTGCGGGCCGCGGCGGTCGCGGCGCGCGGCGACGTCGGCGACCACGGCCTTGGCGCCCGGGCGCGGGGTCACGTAGCCCTCGGCGATCAACAGGTCATAGGCGCTGACCACGGTGTTGCGGGCAATGCCCAGGGCGCTGGCGACCTGACGCGTGGCCGGCAGCGCCGAGCCGGCGACCAGGCGGCCGTCGAGGATCGCCGAGCGCAGCTGCTGGTGCAGTTCCTGGGTCAGGTTGCCGTGGCCGCGGTCGGGCAGGGCCAGCGGGAACTGGAAAACTGGTTCCATCGAATCTCTCTGCTCTGGCCCAATCAGGGCGCCAGGGTACTCCTAAGCTGTGCTCATGGAAGCGGCCCGGTGCCGCACGGAGCAGACTCATGATCGACCTGTATTTCGCCGCCACCCCCAACGGCCTGAAGCTCAAGCTGTACCTGGCCGAGAGCGGGCTGGAGCACCGCGTGATCCCGGTGCGGCTGTCGGCCGGCGAGCAATTCCAGCCGCAATTCCTGGCGATTTCGCCCAACAACAAGATCCCGGCGATCGTGGACCACGCGCCCGCCGACGGCGGTGCGCCGCTGAGCGTGTTCGAGTCCGGCGCGATCTTGCTCTATCTCGCCCGCAAGACCGGCCAGCTGTGGCCGCGCGAAGAACGCGCGCAACTGGAATCGACGCAATGGCTGTTCTGGCAGATGGCCGGCCTGGGCCCGATGGCCGGGCAGGCCGGGCATTTCCGCGCGCACGCGCCCGAGCCGGTGCCGTATGCGATCGAGCGTTACACCCGCGAGGTCAAGCGACTGTTCGGCGTGCTCGACCGGCAGTTGCAGGGCCGCGACTTCATCGCCGGCGACGCGTATTCCATCGCCGATATCGCCTGCTATCCGTGGATCGTGCCGCATGCCGGGCTGGGCCAGAACCTGGCCGACACGCCGGATCTGCAGCGCTGGTTCGAGAGCATCCGCGCGCGGCCGGCGACGCAGCTCGCGTACGAAGGCATCGATGATCCGTATGCGAAGACGGCGAATTTCACCGAGGAAGAACGGCGGGTGTTGTTCGGCGCGAACGCCAAATCCTGAAGCGCTGTCGCCCAGCGCTGATCGAAAAGCGTCGGGCCTGAAGGCCCTCGCACAAAAATCTCAGAAGCGCTCCTCGCGCGCGCAGCCAACCTCCACGAGGCCCGCCATGCCCTACCCCATCTGCGAAACCTGCGGCACCCAGTTCTCCGAATCGTCCGCGCCGCCGGCGCAATGCCCGATCTGCGAAGACGAGCGCCAATACGTCGGCTGGAACGGCCAGCGCTGGACTACCCACGAATCGCTGGCGCAGCGCTACACGCTGAAATTCGAAGACGACGCCGGCGTGCTCGGCATCGGCCTGAGCCCGGACTTCGCCATCAACCAGCGCATGGTCTATCTGCAGACCGGTGCCGGCAACATCCTGTGGGAGAGCCTGGCCCTGGTCACCGACGACGCCGTGGCCGCGCTGCGGGCGCGCGGCGGAGTGGACCTGATCGCCATTTCGCATCCGCACTTCTACGCCTCGATGGTCGAATGGAGCCAGGCGCTGGGCGGCGTGCCGATCTACGTGCATCAAGCCGATCGCGAATGGGTGCAGCGTCCCTCTCCGCTGATCCGTTATTGGAGCGGCGACGAACTCACGCTGTCCGACGACGTCAGCCTGATCCGTTGCGGCGGCCATTTCACCGGCAGCACCGCGCTGCACTGGCGCCGCGGCGGCGAGCGCGGCGATGCGCTGTTCCCGGGCGATGCGCTGCAGGTGGTGTCCGACCGCCGCCACGTGACCTTCATGTACAGCTATCCCAACTACATCCCGATGAAGCCCGCCGACGTGCGCGCGATGCGCGAACGCGTGGCGCGCTACGGGTTCGAGGACGTGTACGGCTACACCTGGGGCCGCAACATCATCGGCGGCGGCCGCGACGCGGTCGATGCCTCGTTCGACCGCTACTTCAAGGCGATCGCGGACTGAACGACCGCGCCGCCCTCCCTCTAAAGGAACCGCGACCATGCAAAGCATTCCGGACGCCATGCACGCCTATCTGCCCGCGCGCATCAGCGCCAGCGCCGATCTGCCGTGGATTCCTTCCTCCACGCCGGGCAAATACGCCAAGCCGCTGCGTTTCTTCGCCGACGACCGCGGCTTCGTCGAACTGTTGCGCATGGAGCCGGGCGTGACCATGCCGCTGCATCGCCACACCGGCGAGATCCATGCCTACAACCTCAGCGGCACCCGCCAGCTGTGCACGGGCGAGCTGATCGGCCCGGGCGACTACGTGTTCGAACCGCCGGGCAACGTGGACTGGTGGAAGATCGTCGGCGCCGAACCGATGATCGCGCTGGTGATCGTGATGGGCGCGGTCGAATTCCTCGGCCCCGGCGACACCGTGCGGCTGCGCGCGTCGGCGCAGACCCAGCGCGCGGAGTACGAGCGCTATTGCCGCGACCATCGCCGCCCGATCCTGGACCTCACCGACCGCTGAGCCGCTTCAGTCTTCGACGAAGGCCTGCAAGCGCAGCAAGGCCTGATCCCAATGCTGGGCGATGCGATCGAGCGATTGGCGCGCCTGATCGAGCTGGGTGGGCTCGAATTCCCACAGGCGCTCGCGCCCGCTTTTCAGATCGCGCACCAGGCCGGCCTCGGCCAAGACCTGCAGATGCTTGGTCACCGCCTGGCGGCTGATCTGGGTGCCGGCGGTCAGCTGCGCGATCGACAGCGCGCCGCCCGCGCACAAGGCCACCACTAGACGCAAGCGGGTTTCGTCGCCGAGCGCGCCGAACACCCGCGCCGATTTTCGCAGCGCGGGTGCCTTGAGCGGCGCGGGCGCCGGTCTGGACGGCTCGCTCTTATTCGACATAGCGCTGGATGTTCCCGACCTGCTCGTCCCAGCCGCCGGAATTCATCCGGAACGCTTCTTCGCGCCGCGCCGCCGGAACCTTGTCGAATCCCGACTCGATCACCCGCAGCAAGGTGCCGCCCTCGGCCTCTTCCAGGATGAACTCGACCAGGGTCGGCGGTTCCTTCGAATAATCCTGGTTCGGGTCCACCGCATACGGATGCCAGTGGAAGGACAGCAGGCGCTGCGGCTCCAGTTTCTGGACCTCCACCTGCATCAGCACATGCTCGTAGCCCGGATAAGTAATGTAGCCCTGGGTGACTTGGCCGGGCACGAAGCGCTGGCCCTGCAGCTTCACTCCGAACCATTGCCCGAAGGACTCGGCGTCGGCCAATGCGTTCCAGACCTTGGCGCGCGGCGCCTTGAGCAGAATCTCGCGTTCGATACGATCGTTGCTGGATGCGTTCATGATAGGCAACCTCCTGGGTGCATTTCATCCTGGCACGGATGAAATGCAACCGTCAAGTTGCCTGTTATCGAAGGCTGATATCGAAGCGGCCTCAGCCGCGCGTCAGCAGTTCCCGGCACAGCTTCGTGGTCGCCTCGTCCATCGGGAAACAGCACTCCACATGCAGCTCGGCCAGGGTAATGTCGCGCGGCGTGCCGAAGGTGGTGATGGTGGAGAAGAAACGCAGCTCGTGTTCGCCACGGCGCAGGATGGTGGTCAGCAGCGGCGACGGCGCCGAATCGAACTGCCGGCGGCGCCAGTGCGCCGGCACGCCGGGATAGGCCAGCGCTTCGGCGAGCAGATCGCGCGCGACCGTATCCGACGGCGCCGCCGCCACGGCGTTGTGCAGATGGCGGATCAGATCGCCGGCGACTTCTTCCCAGTTGGCCACCGCCGGGCGCAGATCGTCGGGATCGAAGATCTGCCGGATCATGTTGCTGTGCACACTCGGCCGCCCGTCCATGACGAACTGGCCGACCCGCGCGGCCGCTTCGTTGGCCATCACCACGTCCCAATGCCGGTTGAGCACGAAGGCCGGGTACGGCTCCTGCTGCTTGAGGATGAATTCGATCGCGCGGCGGATCTGCGCCAGTTCCGGCGTCGCCAACGCGGTCTCGGGATACTTCGGCGCGAAGCCGCCGGCGACCAGCATCGCGTTGCGCTCGCGCAGCGGCATGTCCAGCGCGTCGGCCAATCGTTCGACCATCTCGCGACTGGCCTGGGCCTTGCCGGTTTCCAGGCAACTCAGGTGGCGCGCGGAAATGCCCGCGTCCAGGGCCAGATCGAGCTGGCTCAGGCGGCGCGCGCCGCGCCATTCGCGCAGCAGCGCGCCGACGCCGGGGGCGCGAGAAGGCCGGGACGAGGACGCGCTCGACGCGGTGGCTTGTACGAAGTGAGAGGCAGGCATGGCGCGCATCATAGAATCCGCGCGCAGCCGAAACCATGACCTGCCAGGTCATGAAGATTTCACCTGTCGCGTCATTGAGCGCATGACCGGATCGGCGAATCATCGCCTCCCATCGAAACGCCCCGCGGGGCACCGGGAGACAAGTCATGAATCGCAGAAGCTTCATTCAACTGGGCCTGGGCGCAATGAGCGCGATGAGCGCGGGCGTGCTCGCCGGTTGCGCCGGCGGCGCGATCGCCGCGGCCACGGGCGGCAGCGCGAACGGCGCCTGGGACGCGGCGGCGTTCCACGCCGCGCGGCGCTACCTGCCGACGTCGTACGGCCAGATCGCCTACGTCGAACGCGGCCGCGGCCCGGTCGCCTTGTTGCTGCACGGCTTTCCGCTCAACGGCTTCCAGTGGCGCGGGGTGATGGCCGAACTGGCCGCGCATCGGCGCTGCATCGCTCCGGACTGGCTGGGCCTGGGCTACACCCGCGTCGCCGAAGGTCAGAGCGTCACGCCTGCGGATCAGGTCGGCATGTTGATCGCCTTCCTCGACAAGCTCGGCATCGACGAAGTGGACGTGATCGCCAACGACAGCGGCGGCCAGGTCGCGCAACTGCTGGTCGCCGCGCACCCGCGGCGCGTGCGCAGCATGCTGCTGAGCAATTGCGACACCGAAATCGACAGCCCGCCGGCGGCGGTGGTGCCGGTGATCGAAGCCGCGCGCCGCGGCCGATTCGCTCTGGACACGTTCCCGCCGCAACTGGCCGACCACGCCTTCTCGCGTTCGGACAAGGGCATCGGCGTGCTGTGCTTCACCTATCCGCAGCATCCCAGCGACGAAGCCATCGACACCTATTTCCGGCCGCTGGTGGAATCGCCCGAACGCGTGCGCCTGACCGATGCCTACGCGATGGGGCTCGACCCCAATCCGCTGGCGGGGCTGGAAGCCACGCTCAAGCAGCGCACCCAGCCGGTGCGGATCTTGTGGGGCACCGGCGACACCATCTTCGCTGCGGCCAGCCCGGACTATCTGGACCGGCTGTTTCCGAACTCGCGCGGGGTGCGCCGGATCGAAGGCGCCAAGCTGTTCTTCCCGGAAGAGTTTCCGCATGAACTCGCACAGGAAGCGCTGAAGCTGTGGGCTTCGATGTAAAACGCGGCAACGCCCGAGCCGTCGTGCAAGGCGACGATCGGGCCCTGCGCGAGCGGCGATGAGCCACGCATCATCGCCGCTGCGCAAATCGCGATTGCGCCGACGCTGTCGCTACAACGCCGGCATGACAAGTGTCAGCCGCCGCGCGCGCATCGCCGTGTAGAAATGTTTGCCGCCGCGCGTTCGCCGCCGCCGCATCGCCGCGCATGCGCTGTCCGCATTCGCGCTTGTTTTCGCGCCGATCCGGCGCAATCTCCCAGTCGCTGCGCTAATGTGCACGCTCGTCGCCGCGACCGCCGCGCATGGTCGCGGCGGCGCGCGCGTCCACGTTCGCGTCGTCCTGGGGCCGATGCATTCGCGCGCGACTGCAACCATCGCGCCCCTGCGAGTATCACTGACAACGTTTCGCTTTCGCCCCGCATCTCATGCCCCGTCTGCCTGAGTTCCGCCGCGTTCTCAGGACCTGCCCGCTCCGGGTTTCCCCCACTATCGGACCCGCATGTTCACACACGCCTCGCCGCCTGACGCTAGCCTCAACGCCAGATGTGTTTATTTGTATCCCCCTAACGGGTCGCACCAGCCGGCGCTACCATGCCGGCTCGCATGAGGTGGCCATGAATAAAGTCCTGCTGATAGAGGACGACGCCCGTCTGGCCGGGCTGATCTCCGAATACCTGCAACGCTACGACTTTCAGACCTCGGTGGTGCTGCGCGGCGATCAGGCGCTGGCGGCGATCGAGGACGATCCGCCGGATGTGATCGTGCTCGACCTGATGCTGCCCGGCATGGACGGCTTCGACGTGTGCCGCCAGATCCGCAAGCAATCGAGTCTGCCGATCGTGATGCTCACCGCGCGCGCGGATCTGTTCGATCAGGTCACCGGGCTGGAAGTCGGCGCCGACGACTACGTCCTCAAGCCGGTGGAACCGCGCCTGCTGCTGGCGCGCCTGCGCGCCATCCTGCGCCGCAGCCAAGCTCAGCCGCAGGCCGCGGGCCCGTCGATGCTCAGCTATGGCGGTCTGCAGATCGACCTGACCGCGCGTCAGGTGCGCTGGAAGGGCGAAGAGGTCGATCTGAAAACCGCCGACTACAATCTGTTCGTGATCCTGGCCCAGGCCGCCGGCCGCGTGCTCAGTCGCGACGAATTGCTGCGGCGCTGGCGCGGCATCGGTTTCGACGGCGTGGACCGCACGGTCGATGTCAGCATCTCGCGGCTGCGCCGGCATTTCGCCGACGACGCCCACGAGCCGCGCAAGATCAAGACCGTATGGGGGCGTGGCTACCTGTTCAGCCCGATCGCCTGGGAGGACTGAATGCTTTCGATGCTGGTACGGCTGTACCTGACCGTCGCCGGGCTGCTGCTGTGCTCGATCCTGGTGGTGCAGCAGGTGTTTCCGTACCTGTTTCCGGATCAGTATTCCGAATCGGCCCAGCATGAGTTCGTCGGCGAACTGGCCCTGCTGCGCGACCGCCTCGACGGCGCCAGCGGCCGCGATCTGGCGCTGCGCCTAGCCGTGCTAAATCGACAAACGCCCGAGCGCTACAGCCTGATGCCGGCGCCGCAGGTGGCCGCGCTGCCGCAGCGCGTGCGCGACGACCTGCTCCTCGGCGGCACCGCCAGCGATCACGGCAGCAGCGAGCATCACCACATCTATCTGCGCCTGGCCGGCGGCGAGGTCGTGCAGATCGGCTACAACGAAAACGATTTTCCGATCCGCTACATCGCCTACCTCACCGTGTTCGCGATGGTGCTGCTGGGCCTGATGATGTGGCTGCAGCCGCACTGGCGCGATCTGGAGCGCCTGCGCGAAACCGCGGCGCAGTTCGGCGACGGCGACCTGGGCGCGCGTGCGCGTCTGCGCGGCGGCTCCTCGATCCGCCAGCTGTGCGCCTACTTCAACAACATGGCCGATCAGATCGGCCGGCTGATCCAGTCGCAGCGCGACATGGTCAACGCCGCTTCGCATGAGCTGCGCACGCCGATCACGCGCTTGGAATTCGGCTTGGCGAATCTGGCCGACACTTTGGACGATCGGGTGGCGCGGGCGCGGGTGCATGCGCTGCGCTGCGATGTCGAGGAACTGGATCTTTTGGTCGGCGAACTGCTGACCCTGGGCATGCTGGAACGCAACGGCCCGGAGCCCACATTGGAACCGGTGCAGCTGTCCGCGTTCCTGCGCGCCTCCACCGGCGTGTCGGCCGAGGAGCTGCGGATTCGTTCGACCACGATCGAATGGGCGATCTCGCCGGCGCTGGACGAGGTCAACGTCGAGCCGCGCAGCCTGCGCCGCGCCTTCTCCAACCTGATGCGCAACGCCGTGCGCTACGCCGACAACACCATCCGCGTCGCCGCCGAACTCGACGGCGAGGACTGGCTGCTGATCGTCGAGGACGACGGCGTCGGCATTCCGCCCGAAGACCGGCGCCGGGTGTTCGAACCCTTCTATCGCCTCGACCGCAGCCGCGACCGCTCCACCGGCGGCTTCGGCCTGGGCCTGAGCATCGTGCGCCAGGTGATCGAGCGCCACGGCGGCGCCATTCACGTGGAAAACTCAGCGCTGGGCGGGGCCAGACTGGTCGCGCGTCTGCCCCGCCAGCCGGGGCTGTGGCCGGGCCGGCGCCGGGCCGGCGACGATGATCTGGACGAACTGGATCATTCTTTCCACATCCAGTGACCCTTTTTTCTATCAGACTACGTTAACTGGTTTGCAGAGCCCCGAGTTGTAGGCGCCTGCACCCCACGGACTCACGCGGTAACCGGCTCCTAGGAAGGAACCATCATGCATACGGATATGAACCCCCTGCTCGACGATGTCGAGTCGCAGGTCCTGGACCTGGCCAATCAGGCGATCGGCCACCAGGTCAACGGCGAACCCCGCCAGGCCGCGCAACATTGGGCGCGGGCGATCGCGCTGGCCGATACCGGCATGGACGAAGACGAAATCCGCTACTGGCTGCGCAGCGGCCTGGCCGAAGCGCTGTACCAGCTCGGCGACGACGATGCCTGCATCGCCGCCGCGCGCGAAGCGCGGGCCTGGTGCCTGCAGCAACAGACCCCGCTGGCGTCGCTGCTGCTGGGCCAGTCGCTGTTTCGCCGCGGCCACGCCGAGGCGGCGCTGGAAGCGCTGCGCGAGGCGCAGTCGATGATCGGCTCGCGTTTCTTCGAAGCCATCGACAGCGAGCATCGCGACGGCATCGCCCAACTGATGGCGCAGACGCGCGCGGCGTGAGCGTGGCGGCCGCGCGCGTGGCGGCGGCCGCCACGCTCAGAACCGCGACCACCATTGCACCGAGCGCTCGAAGTAGCCGATCAGCGTCTGCGCCAGGCGGTGCCTGACCTGGACCGGATCGTCCTGCGGCTCGCCGCAGACGATCACCCGGTCCACCGCGCTGTGCAGGGCGGTGAAGAAAATCAGCGCGGTCATGCGCGGATCCGGCGCGGCCCACACGCGCGCGGCGATGCCGCCTTCGAGCAGTTCCACCAGTTGATCGACCACGGGGTTTTCCTGCCACGCGTGGCGGTCGTGGGTGCGCAGGTCGTGAAACACCACATCGTGCAAAGCGACGTTGTCGAGATACCCATCGACGCCGGTGCGCACCCAGGCGCGCAAGCGGCCGCTCCAGTCGCCTTCGCGGCAGGCGTCCATGGCCTGCGCCGCGCGCTGGCAGAAGTCGCGCACGAAGCGCTCCTGCAAGGCCAGCAGCACGTGCTCGCGCGAGGCATAGCTGGCGCGCAGCGCGCGCGGCTCCAGCCCGGCCGCGGCGGCGATATCGGCCAGGCCCACGCGCTCCAGGCCGCGCTCGACGAACAGGCGCGCGGCGGCGTCCAGCGCCGCGGCGCGCACGGCGGCCTCGCCCGTCGCGGCGGCCGCGGTGGGCAGCGGGAATGCGGATTCCGGTCCCGCGACCGGCAACAGGAAGGCCGTCATCGGACCTCTCCAAATGAGAACCGTTCTCATCATAGCCGATCCCGGGCGGCCGTGCCGGCGCCCGGCCGGATTCGTATCGACCTCGCCGTTTTGCCCGCGCTTGCAATCGATATTTCCGCTGCGGCGATTTTTTCCGCAAGCGCCAAATACTCACGCAAGTTCACCGGCGTATGCGACGCGCATCGATATTGATCTGAGACGAATCCATTTTGCGAAGTTAAAAACTGCGCGCGCGCAGCGGAAACAAATCCGAAATCATCACAACTCGCGCGTGAATTCCAACCAGCTTGCACCAACCTGTCGAAAACAGCCGATTTCCCGGGGAAAACCCATTGTCAGACAAATCCGCGCGCGACTTATTCCATTCATAAAGGGCTGCATTAAAAGGTTCACATATCCGTCTTGTGATCCGTCTCTCAACGCTCGCGCCGTAAATACTCGACTTGTGATCCGGCTCTCATCCGCCTTGATAGACATGACTTGAGCGCTCGGGGATATTGATTCCGAAGGCCGAACACGCCATTTGGCGCGATCGGGTTTTCGTACACCACGGCTTGCGCGAGCGATCAGCGCTCCATCTGGCGCGTTCGTCCAGGCCGATTTCATGCACTCCCCCGCCGTACCCCAGCAACACACATAAGAATTCAGGCCCGCCGTCCGCGCGCAAGCGCCGGATGCACACGGAAGAGGCCATGCCCAGGTGCGCAGCACCGCGGCCATGCTTGTACTTAGTTCGCAACACACACGGAGAGGGGGCCACTCGTAAGAACGAGTTGGCCGCAGGCTCGCGCGCGTCGAACACCACGCGCCGACGGACGTTGCGTCCGTCGGCCGTTGGCGGCGCGCGCCCCGGCGGCCGCTCAAAGGAAGCGCCATGAACGACGTCCATCCCCCCGGCCTGCCCCTGACCACCGCACAGCGCGGTCTGTGGGTCGGCCAGAAGCTCGCCTCGGTCGAAGCCACACTGAATATCGCCGAAGCGGTTGAAATTCATGGACCGATCGATCCGACGCTGTTCCAACGCGCGCTGCGCCAGTTCGCGCAGGAAGCCGAAGCCACGCGCGCATGCATCGTCGAACACGGCGGACTGCCGTATCAGATCGTGCGCGAGCACTACCCGTTCGAATTCCCCTACATCGACTTCAGCGGCGAAGCCGATCCGCGCGCGGCCGCCGACGCCTGGATGCAGGCCGAACTCAACCGGCCGGTCGATCTGGTCCACGATCCGCTGTGGGTCGGCGCGATCTTCAAATACGCCGACGATCTGTACTGCTGGTACCAGCGCGCGCACCACACCGTCTACGACGGCTTCAGCGGCGGCATGGCCGCCAAGCGTCTGAACGAGCTCTACAGCGGCTACATCGAAGACCGCGAGCCCGAGCCGGCCGACTTCGGCACGGTGGCCTCGCTGGTGGAGATGGAAACCAGCTACCGCGAATCCGATCGCTATCGCCGCGATCGCGAGTACTGGCTGGAACAACTGTCCGACCTGCCCGAAGCGGTCACCCTGGCGCGTCGCCGCGTGCGCAACGGCGGCGGCCTGCGCCGCGCCAGCGGTCATGTGCCGGAGGCTTCGCGCGAACGCCTGGCGCAGATCGCGCGCGATTGCGGCGTGAGCCTGCCGCAGGTGCTGATCGGCCTGATCGCCGCGTATTACCACCGCGCCAGCGGCGCGCACGATCTGGTGTTCGGCATGCCGGTCACCGGCCGCGTCAATCACGCCATGCGCAACACCCCGGGCATGGTCGCCAACGTGGTCGCGATCCGCCTGAAGTTCGAGCCGGACATGCACATGTCGGACTTGTTCGCGCAGGTCTCGCGCGTGGTCAAGTCGGCGCTGCGCCATCAGCAGTACCGCTACGAAGACCTGCGCCGCGACCTGGGCCTGGTCAATCCCGACCAGCACATGGCCTGGCTCGGCATCAACATCGAGCCCTACGACTACGGCAGCTTCGGCGGCCACCGCGCCAGCGGCAAGAACCTGCACAACGGCAGCGCGGAAGACTTGATGGTGTTCGTGTTCGACCGCCTCGACGGCAACGGCCTGATCATCGATTTCGACGCCAACCCCACCTTGTATCCGGCCGCGCATCTGGACGAACACCGGCGCCGGCTGATGCGCCTGATCGATTCGGTGCTGGCCGATCCGTCGACCACGCTCGGCGCGATCGACGTGCTCGGCGACGACGAGCGCCAGCAGGTGCTCAGCCACTGGAACGACACCGCCGCGCCGCTGCCGCAGACCACCGCGCTGGAGCAGTTCCAGCAGCAGGCCGCGCGCACGCCCGATGCGATCGCGGTCGTGGCCGGCGAAACCCGCCTGAGCTATCGCGAACTCGACGAATCCAGCACCCGCCTGGCCCAGCGCCTGATCGCCGGCGGCGTGCGTCCCGACGACATCGTCGCCATCGCCCTGCCGCGCGACGAAGTGCTGATGGCGGCGCTGCTGGCGGTGTGGAAGGCCGGCGCGGCGTATCTGCCGCTGGACCCGGAAGCGCCGATGGAGCGCATCGCCCTGACCCTGGACGATGCCGCCCCACGCGCGCTGCTGACCACGCCGAACTTCGCCGACGCCTTCAGCGGCCGCGACCTGCCGGTGCTGTTCGCGCACGAACAGGACGAGCACTACGACAGCGACACCGCCGCGCCGCTGCCGCTCGCGCGCAGCGAGGCCAACGCGTATCTGATCTACACCTCCGGCTCTACCGGCGTGCCCAAGGGCGTGGAGCTCACCCAGCGCAATCTGTGGAACTTCCTGCGGGCGATGCAGCAGCAGCTGCGGCCCGCGGCGGATCAGCGCTATCTGGCCCAGACCACGATCTCCTTCGACATCGCCGGCCTGGAGCTGTTCCTGCCGCTGACCGTCGGCGCGAGCGTGGTGATGGTCACTAGCGAGGTGACGCGCAATCCGCTGGCGCTGGCGCGGGTGATCCGCGAGCAGCGCATCGACGTGATGCAGGCCACGCCGTCGTTGTGGCGCATCCTGCTGACCGGTTCGGACATCCGCCTGGACGAGGTGCACGCGCTGGTCGGCGGCGAAGCGCTGCCGGTGGAACTGGCGCAGCGCCTGACCCAGATGGCGGCCAAGGTCACCAATCTGTACGGGCCGACCGAAACCACGGTGTGGTCCACTGCGATGGAACTCACCGCGCACGACGTGGAAGCCGGCGCCGGCATGGCGCCGCCGATCGGCCGGCCGATCCTCAACACCCAGGTCTACGTGCTGGACGCGGCGCGCAATCCCATGCCGGTCGGCAGCATCGGCGAGTTGTACATCGCCGGCGAAGGCGTGGCGCGCGGCTATCGCAACCGGCCCGAGCTCAACGCCGAGCGCTTCCTGCCCGATCCCTTCAACGCCGCGCCCGGCGCGCGCATGTACCGCACCGGCGATCTGGCGCGCTGGCGCGAGGACGGGGTGATCGAATACCTCGGCCGCGTCGATCAGCAGGTCAAGATCCGCGGCCATCGCGTCGAGCTGGGCGATATCGAAACCCATCTGCGCGCCCTGGACGCGATCGCCGAGGCCGCGGTCGCGCTGCATCGCGATCCGGTCGGCCACCTCATGTTGGCCGCCTACGTGGTGCCGGCCGCCTCCGCGCAGATCGACAGCGAATCGGTGCGGCGCGTGCTGTCCTCGCGCCTGCCCGACTACATGGTGCCGTCGGTGTACGTGGAACTGGACGCGCTGCCGCTTACCCCCAGCGGCAAGCTCGACCGCAAGGCGCTGGTGCCGCCGGCGCGCAACCGGCAATCGACCTACGTGGCGCCGCGCAGCGAGATCGAACGCAAGCTGGTGGCGCTGTGGCAGCAGATCTTCGGCATCGAACAGATCGGCATCCACGACAATTTCTTCGAACTCGGCGGCGATTCGCTGAGCGCGGCGGAACTGATCGCCACCTTCCCCAAGCACTTCAATTCCGAACTGTCGCTGGGCGCGTTGTTCGAAGGCTCGACCATCGCCAGTCTGGCCGCGTACCTGGAACGCAGCGGCGGCGAGAACGATCCGCTCGGCGCGGTGCTGTCGCTGCGCCCGACCGATGAAGAGCGCCCGCTGTTCTGCATCCATCCGGTCACCGGTTTCAGCTGGGCCTACGCGACGATGCTGCGCCACCTGGATCAGCTGCCTGTGTACGCCTTGCAGTCGCGCGGTCTGCGCGGCGGCGGCGCGCTGCCGGGCAGCATCGAGGAGATCGCCGCGGACTACATCGCGCAGATGCGCAAGATCCAGCCGCACGGGCCGTACCGCCTGCTCGGCTGGTCGCTCGGCGGCCTGATCGGCCACGCCATCGCTGCGCAGTTGCAGCAGACCGGCGAGCGGGTGGAACTGCTGGCGATGATGGACTCGTATCCCTTCGTCGCCGAACCGGTCGAATCCAGCGAAGCCCAGCAGGCGCTGGCGGTGTTGAAGTTCCTCGGCTTCCATCATCGCGCCAAGGACAACCCGCCGCAGGACATGCGCAGCCTGGCCGATCTGCTGTGCCAGGAGTACGAGGTGTTCGCGATCCCGCTGGTGCAGGAGATCATGAAGGCCGACGCCAAGCTGATCGAGAACGTCGCCGCGGTCACCCGCAACAATCTGATGCTGGCGCGGCGGTACCGGCCGACCCCGATCGACGCCGACGTGGTGTTCTTCAACGCACGGCTGAAGGATCACGTCGACCTCGACGGCCTGCTGCACTACCACGCCCACGCCTGGCAGCCCTTCGTCGGCGGCAAGATCGAAGTGCACGACGTGGATTGCCATCACCAGACCATGCTCGAGCCGCGCTCGGCCGCGCACATCGCGCGGGTGTTGCGCGAACGCCTGCAGGCGCCGCACGCGGAGCCGCAACGCCGCGAAACCCCGCTGCCGGCCCAGGCCGGCGCCGCGCCGCTCGCGATCGCCGCTTATTCGTAAGGAGATGCACGTGTCCGCCACTCCGCTTTCCGTTTCCGCCAACACCCAGGCCGCCAACAGCGACACCACGCCCGGCGCGATCGTGATCTTCACCGTCGGCACCCAGGGCGATGCGCGTCCCTGCATCGGCCTGGGACAAGCCCTGCATCGCGCCGGCTACCCGGTGCGCATCGTCACCAGCGAGAACTTCGCCCCGCTGGTGCGCGAAGCCGGGCTGGAGTTCTGCGGCATCAGCGCCGACTTCAGCGATCTGCTGACGAACAATCCCGAGACCGTCGATAAGGCGCTCAATCCCTGGTTCCTGGTCCAGCACACGCGGGCAAAGTTCGCCGAATGGGCCGCGACCTGGGCCCAGGAAGCGCGGCCGGTATGCAAGGGCGCGTCCTTGTTGATCGGCACCGGCATCGTCACCCAACTGGCGAAAGCCCTGGGCGAGGCTGAGGGCGTTCCGTTCCTGCAGGCGCATCTGCAACCGTTCACGCCTTCGCGCAAACTCTCGCCGCTGTCGTTCTGGTCCAAGCGCGAATTCCCCGGCTGGTTGAACATGGCGCTGTTCTCGGTCATGAAGCTGCTGGCCTGGTACACGCTCAAGCCGGCGGTCAACGGCGCGATCCGGCCGCAGCTCAAGCTGCCGCTGTTCCCGTGGTACGGGCCGTTCTTCGACAAAGACCCCGAACGCATGCGGGTGCTGTACGGCTACAGCCGCCACATCCTGCCGCGTCCGGACGACTGGCCCGAGCAGGTCTGCGTCACCGGCAGCTGGTTCCTCGATCAGGCCAACGAATGGCAGCCGCCGCAGTCGCTCACCGACTTCCTGGCCGAAGGCGAGAAGCCGATCTACATCGGTTTCGGCAGCATGCTGGCCAACAACGCGGAAGCCTTCACCGACATCGTCGTCGATGCGGTGCGCCTGAGCGGCCGGCGCGCGGTGCTGGCGACCGGCTGGGGCGGGCTGCGCCGCGACGCGGGGCGCATGGACGACCAGATCTACGTGATCGAAGCCGCGCCGCACGACTGGCTGTTCCCGCGCATGGCGATGGCGATGCATCACGGCGGCGCCGGCACCACGGTGGCGGCGGCGCGCGCCGGCATTCCCTCGGTGTTCGTGCCGTTCTTCGGCGATCAACCCTTCTGGGCGCGGCGCATGAACGAGCTGGGCACCGCGCCGCCTGCGCTGGACCGGCGCACGGTCAACGCCGAACAGATGGCGCAGGCGATCAACGACGCGCTGCAGCCGCAGCGCATCCAGGCCGCGCGCGAGCTGGGCGAGAAAATCCACGCTGAGAACGGCACCGCGACCGCGGTACGGACCTTAGGGGAGTGGGGACTGCTGCCGCCGTTGCGCGGCAGCGACGAGGCGACGGCGCCGGCCGCCGCACCGGCTGAGCTGGAGCTGGTGCAGGTAGCCTGAGCGACCGCCTCGACCAGGGGCGCGAGCGCTCCGGTCTCTCTCGCACCGAGAGAGGCCGGAGCGCGGAGCCGATCTAACCGGGATTCCTAAACACCGAGACGCTTTCATCGGACAATGACCGGCTGGCCGCGCGATGCTGTCGTCGCGCCGCAAACCTCCGGAGCGTTCGCATGAAGAGCACCGACGTCGAACTCGAACGCCTGCGCATCCGCCGCGAGGCGCGCCGCGCCGAACTCGCCGCCGCCAGCGGCGGCGCCAAGGACCGCGAAGGCCGCGCCCTGTGCCTGTCCGGCGGCGGCTACCGCGCCGCGCTGTTCCATCTAGGCGGCCTGCTGCGGCTGCACGAGACCGGCGTGCTGGCCGGCCTGGGCATGGTCAGCTCGGTGTCCGGCGGCAGCATCGTCTCGGCCTGGCTCGCCTGCCGGTACCTGGACACGCGCCGCGACGAACACGAAAGCTTCGCCGCCTGGAGCGACCGCATCGACTTTCGCGCGAGCGTGGTCGAGCCGTTCCGCGCCGTGGTCGCGCGCGACCTGCGCACCTGGCCGGTGCTGGCCACCGCCGCGCACAACTGGCTGTGGCCGTCGCACCGCATCGGCCTGCTCGACCGCGGCTATCAGCGCATGTTCGGCGAGCGCCATCTGGATGAACTGCCGGAAACCCCGTCGTTCGTGTTCTGCGCCACCGACCTCACCTTCGGTGTCAACTGGGAGTTCTCGCGCCGCCGCGTCGGCGACTACCTCGCCGGCTACCTGCGCGACGGCGCGCAGCGCGTGCGGCTGAGCTGCGCGGTGGCGGCGTCTTCGTCGTTTCCGCCGGTGTTCGGCCCGGTGCGCTTCGAAGCCGCGCCCGGCGACTACCAGCGCGGCCATTACCAGGGCAACGACGCCGACGAATTGCGCGCGCGCATCGAACTCAGCGACGGCGGCGTCTACGACAATCTGGCGACTGAGCCGACCTTGCGCCGCTATCGCGAAGTGCTGGTATCCGACGCCGGCGGCCCGTTCGTGTTCGAAACCAAGCGCTGGTGGCTGCAGCGGCTGATGCGCTACACCCAGGTCATGGGCAATCAGGCCGAGGCGCTGCGCAAGCGCCTGTTCTTCGGCCAGGCGCAGAGCGGCTCGATGATTGGCGTGTACTGGGGCCTGACCAGTCATCGCGACGAAGGCGCCGACGGCTACAGCCCGGCGCTGGTCACGGAAGTGATCGGACAGATCCGCACCGATCTGGACCGTTTCCTCGATGTCGAGTTCGAGGTGTTGGTCAACCACGGCTATTTCGCCTGCGCCGATGCGCTGGGGCAGGACAACGGCTGGGTGTCGCGAACGGCGACGCCGCCGGCGTGGCCGTATCCGCAGCGCGCCAACGAGAGTGAAGTGCGGCGCTGGCTGCGGCGCAGCCATGCGCGCGTGCTGCATCGGCGGTGGTGGGGGGCGACTTGATTCGTGTGGCTGTGGCGTGCGGCGTGCGGCGTGCGGCGTGCGGCGTGCGGCGTGCGGCGTGCGATGGTGCGATAAGCCAAAGCGTTGCGTCGAACCGCTTTTTGCCCGTCATTCCCGCGAACGCGGGAATCCAGGGCCTTTCGTGCGAGAACCTTTGAAGTCGCTGGATTCCCGCGTTCGCGGGAATGACGGACTGGAGGGATGACGCTGGAGGCTCTGGATTCCCGCCTTCGCGGGAATGACGGCCTGGAAGGATGACGCTGAAGTCTCTGGATTCCCGCCTTCGCGGGAATGACGTTCTGGAAGGATGACGCTGAAGTCTCTGGATTCCCGCCTTCGCGGGAATGACGGACGGGAAGGATGGCGCTGAAGTCTCTTGGTCCCCACCCTCGCGGAAACACCGAGCAAAAGAGATTCCGAACCGGCTCCTAACCCTTCGCCACAGCCCCGCCATCGCAAGGCGCAAACAAATCCAGCCGTTTCTGATACACGCGGGTCTCCACCTGCATCAACCCCAGCACCGAGTGGAACAGGTTGTCCTGGCTGGCCGGGCGCGCGGCTTCCTTGCGCAGGCATTGCACGTCGAGCCCGCGCGAGGCGCTGAAGCCCGGCGAGAACCACATCACCATCGGCACCCGGGTCTGGGTCTTGGGCGCGATCGAATACGGCACGCCGTGCAGGTACAGGCCGTTCTCGCCCAGCGATTCGCCGTGATCGGACAGATAAATCATCGCCGTATCGCGCGAAGTGTCCTGGGCCAGATAGCGGATGGTGCGGGCCAGGAAATCGTCCGTGGCCAACACCGCGTTGTCGTAGGCGTTGACGATCTGCTCGCGGCTGCACTGGCCCAGTTCGCTGGTGTCGCAGGTCGGGCTGTAGCGGCGCAGGCGCTGCGGGTAGCGCTGGTAATAACTCGGGCCGTGGTTGCCCAACTGGTGCAGCACCACTACCGCATCGCCGGGCTTAGCGCCGATCTTCTCGCGCAGGCCGCCCAGCATGACTTCGTCGAAGCAGCCTTCGGAGGTACAGAACTTCGGATCGGTGCCGTGTTCGAACGACTCGAACGGCAGGCCCTTGCACACGTTCTTGCAACCGGTCTGGTTGTCGCGCCACAAGGTCTGGATGCCGGCGTACTCCAGCACGTTGAGCAGCGATTCCGAGCCCTGGATGCGGTCCTTGTCGTAGTTCTCGCGGCCATAGGGCGAGAACATGCACGGCACCGACACTTCGGTGCTGCTGCCGCAGGCGGTCATGTCGGGGAAGTTCACCGGCGCGATGCGCGCGAGTTCCGGCGTGGTCTGGCGCTCATAGCCGTTCAAGCCCCAGTTCTGCGCGCGCACGGTTTCGCCGACCACGATCACCAGCAGGCGCGGCTTGCTCGCCGCCGGGCGCGCGGCCATGCGCGCGTCGGTGCCGATGGGCGTGCGTCCGCGTACTTTCGAGGCCGAATCGTCCAGCGCCACCCGGGTCAACGACACCAGATAATTCGCCGGCGTCACCAGATGGCGGATTTCCTTGTGATTGCGCAGCAGCGCGGAAATGTCCTGGAACGAGCCCATCAAGGCCAAGCCGGCGACCAGGAGCGATGCCGCCAGCAACCCCAGGCGCAGCAGGATCGAGCGACCCAGCGGCGCCACCACCACTTTCACCCGCCACAACAGCAGCGCGGGCAGCACGCCGTACAACAGCAGCGGCAGGATCAAGCCGGCGGTGACCAGTTCGCGCGATTCCTTGCCGTCGGACTGGAGCACGTTGCGGACCATGCCCGTGTCCAGGTAGATGCCGTACTGGCTCATGAAGTGGGCCGCGCCCGCGGTCACCAGCAACAGCACCGTCAGCAGCGGCTTCACCGTCCAGCGATTGAGCAACAGGCCCAGCAGCAGCATGGTGATCGCCACGATCGCCACGAACATGCACACCGCCACCCAGGCGCCGTGCGCGGTACTCATCGCTCCGGCCGCCGACGCCGCGCGCCAGAACGCGTTGTTGGCGAAGGTGGCGAAGAACATGCTGGCCAGCGCGATGAGGGTCTCCACGCGCGCTTGCGGCCGATACGCGAACCAGGCCGGCCAACGCGGTTGAACGCGGGTCGCGACGCTCATCGGCCGGCGCTCCGCAGCAGTGCCACCGCGGCCGGCGCCGTCGCCGGCGCCTCGCGCCGCGCCATCGTCAGATACAGGGCCAGCGCGACGAACCAGCTGATTCCCAGCGTCCACACGTCGTGCGAGAGAAAATGCGCGCCGCGCATTTGCTGCGAGAAACCGAACAGCAGGCCCAGGCCCAGGCCGATCGCCAGCCCGGTCCAGCGCAGCCGCGGCTGCACGAACAAAAAGAAGAAGTACAACGCCACCCAGGAATACCCCGCGCTGGCGTGGCCGGCCGGGAAGCAGATGCCGCGCTCCAGTCCCGCCGGGCGCGCATCGAACAGGCCGAAGTAAGCGTTGGCGCCGCCGTAGCGGCTCAGGTCCCAGGGGCAGTCCATGTTGGTCACCGACTTGAGTCCCGACGCCAACATGACCGCAATCAGTGTGGAGAGCAGGAGAAACCCCAACGGCCGGCGCCATTCGCTCAGCGCCGGACGCATGCGCGCGAACAGCCAGAACGCGAACACGCCCAGCCACGCCGCGGTGCTGGCGTCGCGGCCGAAGCGATGGATCAGGTGCTCGGTCAGGAACGAGTTCTGCAAGGCCCAGCGCCCGCCTTCCCAGGCGTAGAAGCGATCGGCGAGCCAGAAATCGCCGCCCAGGCCCATGCTCAGCAGCGACAGCGCCAGCAGCGCCGCCAACGGCCACAGCGCATGGCCCAGCAGAAAACGGCGCGCCGTCATGCCCGGAGCGAACCCGGGCAAGTAGGAAGACGTGGCCGCCGACGGGCGGGGCCAGGAAACAGGGAAATTCATCGGCGCAGCGGGCTCGAAAGGCGGCGGAAAGCCCATGCGATGCCTGAGGCAGCGTCAAACCGGGCTGCAGGGATGATCGAAACCTCGCTGTCGGAGAGCGGTCGGAGCCGAGTTGAGGCTTCGTTAAAGCAGCCCGTGCCGGGCCCGATCGCTCCGGGCCGTTCAGCTGGCGGCCCGTAACCGGCCTGGCGCGACTGAACGCCCGCCCGATTCCAACAAGATTCCGACAAGGTTCCGACGGCGGGGCCGGCAGGCTCGCGGTCTGGGCTTGGGGAGCCCACCCGACGCCCTGCGCGACACGCAGATGGGGCAATATCGCTATGCCGCGCCTTGCGGCGGGAGAAACCGGCGCATGCGCCTGCTGGTGGTGGAAGACAATCGCAATCTGGTCGCCAACCTCTTCGATTACTTCGAAGCGCGCGGCTACACCCTCGACGCCGCGCCCGACGGTCCCACCGGCCTGCACCTGGCGGTGACCCAGCGCTACGACGCGATCGTGCTGGACTGGATGCTGCCGCGCCTGGACGGCCGCGAAGTGCTGCGCAGCCTGCGCGAGGAGGCCGGCTCGGACGTGCCGGTGCTGATGCTGACCGCCCGCGACGAGCTGCCGGACAAGATCGCCGGCTTCCGCGCCGGCGCCGACGACTACCTGACCAAACCCTTCGCCCTGCCCGAACTGGAAGTGCGCCTGGAAGCGCTGGCCGCCCGCGCCGCCGGCCGCGGCCGCAGCCGCGTGCTGCAGGTCGCCGATCTCAAGCTCGACCTGACCACCTTGGAAGTCAGCCGCGGCGGCCGCGCCCTGCACCTGTACCCGGCCTGCCGCAAGCTGCTGGAAGTGCTGCTGCAGTCCAGCCCCGGCGCGGTCACGCGCGAGCGTCTGGAACATGCCCTGTGGGGCGACAGCCCGCCCGACGGCGACATGCTGCGCTCGCATATCTACGAACTGCGCCGCGCCGTGGACGGGCCCTACCCGGTCAAGCTGATCCAGACGCTGCCGCGGGTGGGCTACCGTCTGGCCGTGCCGGCCGATGCCGCAGAACACGGACACGATGCCGACGCCGACTGAGTCCCCGCCCGACAAGTCCAAGCCCGGGCGCAAGACGCGCTCAAGCCTGCGCCAGCGCATCCTGCTGGGCTTGTTCGGCTATACCGCGCTGCTGTCGATCGCGGTGGTGGTGCAAGGCTTCATCGTCAACGAACACGCCGAGCATCTGGTGTGGACATCCTTGATGGACACCGAGCTCGACCACTTCGTCGAGCGCAGCCGCATCGACGCGGATTACCGCTGGACCGACACCGAGGCGCTGAGCCTGTACGACGACGCCACCCGGCCGCCGCCGCCGGAGCTGCGCGGACTGTCGCCGGGCATCCACGACGAAGTCGGCTACAACGGCCTGGAGCACGTGGTGCTGGTGCGCGAGGTGGACGGCCGCCGGCTCACCCTGGCGCTGGACATCGACGACATGGAGCACCGCGAGTTCGACCTCGCCCTGACCATCGCCGGCTCGGCCATCACCACCTTGTTGCTGCTGTGCGTGGTGATCGGCTGGGGCGTGCGCCGGCTGGTGCGGCCGCTGAGCAACATGGCCGAACGCATCGGCAACCTGCAGCCCGACCGCGCCGGCCAGCGCGTGGAAGTGCCGGAAGCGGCCAGTTCGGAACTGGTGGTGATCGCCGACGCGGTCAACGACTACGTCGAGCGCAACGACCGTTTCGTCGAGCGCGAACGCGCCTTCATCGACAGCGCCAGCCATGAACTGCGCACGCCGATCGCGGTGATCGCCGGCGCCACCGAAATCGCCCTGGACGCGAACGACCTGCCGCAGGGCACGCGCCACCAGCTCGACCGCATCCGCCGCACCGCCCGCGATGTCGAGCAATTGATCTCGCTGCTGCTGGTGCTGGCCAAGGACCCCGAGCGACTGACCCGCAGCAGCGACCGCTTCGCCCTGGATCAGCTGCTGCCGGAAATCGTCGAAGACCACCGCCACCTGACCCGCGACAAGGACCTGACCCTGTCGCTGGCGCCGATGCCGCATTGCCAGATCGTCGCGCCGCTGCAAATCGTGCAGGCGGCGATCGGCAACCTGCTGCGCAACGCCATCGAGAACAGCGATCGCGGCGAAATCACGATCCGGCTCGAAGCCGACGCGACCTTGGTGATCGAAGACCCCGGCCACGGCATGACGCCGGAAGAGATCAGCGCGCTCTACACCCGCGTCGCCCGCGGCGGACGCGGTGGCGGCGGCATCGGCCTGGACCTGATCTCGCGCCTGTGCGAACACCTGGGCTGGAGCCTGCGCTTCGATGCGACCGAACGCGGCACGCGCGCGACTCTGGCGCTGCGCAGTTCGGTCTAAGCCGCCGCGGCGCCGTCAACCAACGTAGGCACGCCGCTCTTGAGCTCGCGATACGCGCGCTCGACCGGTTCGGCGCCGTACTTCTGCTCTAGCCGTTTGACGATGAAATGGCCGCGCGCCATGTCCTGATAGTGATTGGTGAACAGCACATTCATCGTCGCCGCGGTCGCCGCGCCCAGCACCGGCACGATCTGCGCGGCGGTCTTCTCGGTGATGATCACGCCGAAACGCGTGGCCACCGCGTCGATCAGCTTGGCCAGCCACGACGCCGCCTGTTTCTTGGCGTAGGCATGGGTGACCTGTTCGGCGCCGCGATGGCCGACCATGTGCACCAATTCTTTCGTCGCGTTCTTGGTCAGCTCCGACAACACGCCGCGCGATGCGTAGTAGCCCGACTCGGAGGCGTCGTCGTCCTTGCTGTTGCCGCCGAAGGCGAACACTTCCACGCACGCGGCCTGCACCCACGGATCGGACACCGAAAAACCTTCGCTGCGGGCGATGTCGGCCACCGAGCGCATCATGATCACCGTGGTCACCGGCAACTCGACCGCCAATCCGGCGATACCGAACAGACCGCCGGCCGCGCCGGACACCGCCGCGGCCAGTTTGTGGGTCTTGGTCGAAGAGCCTTTGCTGGGCACGTCCTTCACCGTCCACAGCGCCGCCGAGGCGGCTTTGTGCAGAGCCGAATGCACGGTCTTCTGGATGCGGCTGTGGGCGAAGTTGGGCAGCTTGGACATGCCGAACTCGATCGGCGCGCCGGCCAGCGCCGCCATGCGCGCGGTGATCGACGGCGTTTCCAGCAACGCCACAGCGCGCTTGAGGTCGGCGCGGTCCTGGGCGTCGTTCAAGATGCGCTGTGCGTCCGCCTGCTGGTTCGATGGATCCTGCCGCATCACGTTCGCCTCGCTCGCTCTCGACGGCCCGCGCCGCGACTGTGTGCAACATAGGGGCGGGCCGGGGCGGCGACAAGTTCTCGCGGCGCGATCGCCGCCGATCGGTTAAGGGCGGCGGCGGAAGTGAACCGGCCCAAGTGCGCGAGGCCGCGAGCGGCTAGCTGCGCGGCTTGTCCACCCGCACCATCCGCTCCAGCAGATGCTCGACGATGCCCTCGGGCTGCAGGCAGCGGCCGGTGTGCACCGGCGACATCTGGATGATCGAGCTGCGCTTGGCGGTGAGCCAGTGGAAGCGCGCGCGCTCCGGCAATTGCCCGATCGGGCCGGAGTCGCGGCCGCCCTGGCAGATGCGCTCGATGGCCTGCAGATGCAGCCGCACCGCTTCGATGTCGGTACTGGGATCGATCGCGTGCAGGCGATCGGGATCGAGTTCGATGCCGGCGACCAGCAGCTTGGCCTGCGGGCACGACACCAGCACGCCGACGTTGACGAACTCTTCGCGTTCGACCCGCGGCACCACGCGGATCACCGCATAGTCATAGCTGGAGCGAGCGGGCATGGATCGCCTCCTCGACGAAGGCGCGCGGCGAGGCGACGCGGCGATTGAGATAGTCGGCGTAGGCGCGGCGGTGTTCGCCGGCGTCGCTGAAACCGGGCTCGTCGGTCAGCCACGAATCGGGCACCAAGCTCACGATCGACGCCACCAGCTCCGGCGTAACCCGTTCGGCCATCTGCGCATCGACCTGCGCGATCTCGCTGGCCAGCGGCAACAGCACGTGGTCCTTGACCGGCACGAAGCGGCTCGCGGCGGCATGCGCGGCGTTGGCCCAGTCGTGATGGAAATACAGCGCGGCGCCGTGATCGATCAGGGTCAGCCGCCGATGCCACAGCAGCATGTTGGTGTTGCGCGCGGTGCGATCGACATTGGTCACCAGCGCATCGAACCAGACGATGCGCGAGGCCAGCTGCGCATCGGGCCGGTCCACCAGCGGATCGTAATTGACCGACCCGGGCAGATAGTCGAGCGCAAGATTGAGCCCGGCGCTGGCGCGGATCAGGTGCTGGATTTCCGGATCGGGCTCGGTCCGCGCCATGTCGGCGTCGAGTTCGATCAGCACGATCTCCGGCACCGGCAGTTGCAGATGCCGGGCCAGTTCGCCGGCGATGATCTCCGCGATCAACGCCTTGCGGCCCTGGCCGGCGCCGCGGAACTTCATCACGTACAGGCCTTCGTCGTCGGCCTCGACCACGGCCGGCAACGATCCGCCTTCGCGCAGCGGCGTGACATAGCGGGTGGCGGTGACGGTCCTCAACACGATCCGGGCCTGCGACGAAGCGGGAAGCGCGGCGAAAAACCTGCGCTCAGGCCGCACACATTAGGTCGCGGGCGGGCAAAGCGGAAGGGGCCTCGCGGGAACGTGCGCATGCGGCGTGGACGAAACGATGCGGCGTGCGTGGCCGTCGCGGCGATAGCGGGCATCGCCGGCGGCATCCAACCTCGCCGCCGGCGCGAATGCTCAAGCCGCCGCGCGCACCTCGCCCTCGCCCACCAGCCGCCCGACCAGCGCATCGACCTCGGCTTCCGCGCGTTCGATCGAAGCTTGCAGGCGCTCGCCGCCGAATTCGTCGTACTCGATCGCGACCGAATGCGACTGGGTGATGCCGAGGTAACGCATCGGCGTCAGCACTCCCGGCTCGACGTGATTCATCGCTTCCAGCCGCTCGCCCGCGCCGTAGCCGTAATCGCCGCGCGAGCTGAGCAGCACCAGGCGCTTGCCGGCGTCGGCGAGCAGCGGCCAGTACGGCTCGCCCTCGCGCGCGCGGTCGAACCCGAAGGTGCGTCCGACCCGCACGACATTGTCGATCCAGGCCTTGAACTGCGCGGGCATGCCGAAGTTGTACATCGGCACGCCGGCGACGATCACGTCCGCGGCGAGCAGTTCGTCGATCAGGCGGTCGCTTTCGGCCAGGGTGTCGCGCATCCAGGCCTCGCGCTTGGCCTCGGGGGTGAAAGCGGCATGGATCCAGCCGCCGGTGACCGGCGTCGGCGGATGCAGGCCGACATCGCGCACGACGACTTGCGCGCCGGGATCGAGCTCGCGCCAGCGCTGCACGAAGCGGGCGCTGAGGCGGCGGCTGTGGGAGCCGTGGGGCTGGCGGTCGGAGCCGCCGGAGCGGGCGCTGGAATCGATATGGAGCAGGCGGGTCATGGCAGGTCTCGACAGGTTATGGATGAGCCCT
Source organism: Lysobacter sp. TAB13 (assembly GCF_052113885.1). Lineage (NCBI taxonomy): Bacteria > Pseudomonadati > Pseudomonadota > Gammaproteobacteria > Lysobacterales > Lysobacteraceae > Lysobacter > Lysobacter sp. TAB13. The sequence continues at coordinate 231,980 of NZ_JBFRDR010000007.1, forward strand.
GATCGGCTGAACTGGACGCCGGGGCATGCTCGCCATGTTGAAACCCGTCCAATCGGGGCACAAACTCTGATTCCTCAGCCGATAAGTGAGTTGAACTCATCCATGCCTGGACGCCGACTGCCCCCGCTGGGCGCCCTGCGCGCATTCGAGGCGGCCGCGCGCCTGCAGAGCTTCAAGCGCGCCGCCGAAGAGCTGTCGGTGACGCCGACCGCGATCAGCCATCAGATCCGCGCCCTGGAAGAACAGATCGGCGTGCGCCTGTTCGAGCGCCAGACCCGGCGGGTGGCGCTGACCGCGGCGGCCGAGCGGCTCTACCCGGTGTTGCGCAAAGGCTTCGACGCCTTCGCCGAGGCGATCGCCGAGTTGGCGGTGCGCTCGCAACGCCGTGCGCTCACGCTGTCGGCGACCTTGTCGTTCACGGCCAAGTGGCTGGTGCCGCGGGTGGCTTCGTTCCGTCTGGCCTGTCCCGACCTGGATCTGCGCCTGCACGCCTCCGACGATCCGGTCGATCTGCATGCCGGCGTCGCCGACGCGGCGATCCGCTACGGGCGCGGGCCGTATCCGGGCCTGATCGCCGAGCGCCTGATCGAAAACCGCTTCGCCCCGGTGTGCAGCCCGCGGCTGGCGCTGACGCGGCCGAGCGATTTGCGCGGGCAGGCGCTGCTGCATTCGGAATGGCGCCATCCGACCCTGGACACGCCGAGTTGGCGCGCCTGGTGCAAGCGCGCAGGCCTGGATGGCATCGATGTCGAGGCCGGCTTGCGTTTCACCGACGAAAGCCATGCGATCCAGTCGGCGATCGCCGGCCACGGCGTGGCGTTGTTGAGTCTGGCGCTGGTCGCCGACGACCTCGCCGCCGGCACTTTGGTGCAGCCGTTCGGGCCGGTGCTGGAGGGGTATCCGCACTGGTTCGTATATCGCGAAGGCGAGTTGAGCGATGAGGTGGCGGCGTTGCGCGATTGGTTGCGGGGGCAGGCGGAGCTTACCGGTGCGGGGTGAGCGCCGGCTGGGCGGATCGTGTGTTGGAGCGAGGATCGCGAGTGCGTGACCGTCGGTCGCGTGTGGCTGGCGAATCCCGCACCGCGCTGCGCGCACGCAATCGCTTTGATTCCGGCGCCGGCCAACGCATGCGCGGCTGAAGCCGGCGCGCCGCGCATATCGCATTCGTCGCGCCCGCAATTCGCGAGCGCAACGACTTGGACGCGATGCCCGCGGATTTACGTCTTGGCGCTCTGCGCCAGCTGATAACGACGCTCCTGGGTCAGTCCGCCGTAGCCATACGCGGCCGCTCGCGCATCGATGACGTAGATGTACGAGGTCTCGTGCACGTTGCCGATCAGGGCCGACAGTTGGGCGTGGACTTGTTCGAGGTAGCGCGCCTTCTCGCCCTTGGTATTGGTCTCGTCGGTGATGCTGATGTCGAGGTGGAAGGCGTTGCGGCCCCAATCCTCCAGCGAGCGCCCGTCGATGAACCAGTGGGCGCGGTCCACGTAGTGCACGGCGGTCGCGATCAGCTCGCGCGGCTTGCCCAGCACATCGACGGTGATATCGGCGATCAAGGCGGCGGCGCGGCGGCTGAGGTCGGCGTCGGGAGTTCCGGAAAGTTGCAGGTTCAGATGCGGCATGTCGGCGGACTCTGGGCGGGCCGGCATGACTCGGCCCCGGGATGCAGGCTCAGATTAGACTTGCCTTGGCTATCGGAATAGCGGGAAGATCAGAACCTATCCATCGGCCAAACCGATAGCCGGAGCCCGCATGCGCAGCCTGGATCTGGAACAACTCAAGGCCTTCGTCGCCGTCGCCGAGGCCGGCAGCATCTCCGGCGGCGCCGGGCGCGTGTTCCGCTCGCAGTCGGCGGTCAGCGAACAGATCCAGAAGCTGGAGTCGTCGGCCGGGGCGCCGTTGCTGCTGCGCTCGCGCAACGGCGTCGCGCTGACGCCGGCCGGCGAGCGCCTGATCGGTCACGCCCGGCAGATGCTCGCGCTGGGCGAACTGGCGCTGCATGACGTGCGCAACGAGCTGCGGCGCACCGATGTGCGCCTGGCGATCAGCGACTACTTCCGTCCGGACGAGATCGCCGGCCTGCTCGCGCACCTGAGCCGGCACTGCCCGCAACTGCGGCTGCAGGTCAGCATGGGCCAGAGCGCGGCGCTGGCGCACGGCCACGCCGACGGTTTGTATGATCTGACGCTGACGATGGAAGTCGACAGCGCCCAGCGCGGCCGCGCGCCGACGCGCGTGACGGTGTTGCGCAAGGAGCCCCTGTCCTGGGTGGCGGCGCCGGGATTGGACCTGCGCGGCGAGCCCGACCTGCCGCTGGTGCTGCTGCCGCCCACCTGCAGCCTGCATCAAACCGCGGTACGGCGATTGCAGCATCAGCGCGTGAGTTATCGCATCGCCCACACCGGCAGCGGGGTCGCCGGCGTGCAGGCGGCCTTGCGCGCGGGGCTGGGCCTGGGCTGCCTCAACGCCTCGGCGATCGGGCCGGGGCTGGCGGTCGCGCGTTCGAACCGGCTGCCGAAATTGCCTGGCTGCAGCTTCGGGCTGTTGTTGCCGCCTGGGGATGCGTCGCCGGGTCTGCATGAAGCGGGGGCGGCTTTGCAGGCGTTCTTTCGCTGACTTGGGTCATTGCGTTGGTATGCAGGGTTGATGCGGGCGATGGCAATCACGCGGGCGCTGCTTCGCTTTTTTGCTCGTCATTCCCGCGAACGCGGGAATCCAGGGCCTTTCGTGCGAGAACGCTTGAAGTCACTGGATTCCCGCGTTCGCGGGAATGACGACCTGGAAGGATGGCGCTGAAGTCTCTGGATTCCCGCCTTCGCGGGAATGACGTTCTGGAGAGATGGCGCTGAAGGCTCTGGATTCCCGCGTTCGCGGGAATGACGACCTGGAAGGATGGCGCTGAAGTCTCTAGATTCCCGCGTTCGCGGGAATGACGACCTGGAAGGATGGCTCTGAAGTCGCTGGATGTTCGGCTACCGCCGAAGTAAAGCGGATCCCGTCTTCGCAGGAATGACGAGCAAAAGCGCAGATGCTCCATAACCGAAGCAGGGACTTTGCAGAGACTCTAAGCGACTTAACCCGGCCCGCATCGCGGACACATCGGTCTTCCAGGCAGGTACCGCGCGACACCCGCGAAGGCGAACACCTCAACACGGCGATCACCAATAAATTCATTGCACACGCCGCGCTTGGCAACGGCGTTCGACGCACACCTCACTCAACCGGCCGGACCGCTGCAAGCAGACCACGGCGACATCGCTACCACCCCGTCGCATCTTCCGGAATGCGACGGACCGGAGTTTGAGGTCAGAGCAGCATCAGTTCCGAGCGTTCCTTGGTGCTGTTATCGACGAAGAACATTTTCTTGCCCTTGTCGGCCCGGTCTTCCACCACTTGATACAGACGCAACGCCTGACGGATCGCTGCGGTCTTGCTGACGCCTTTGCGCACGCACAGCTCTTCGAGAAACTGCATTTCACTACCGGCCAGGTTAAGAGTCATTCGGCGCCGGGTCTCTTTCATTTTACACCTCGTGTGTTGACTTAATTGATCAAAAGGCCTTGTTGCTGTTTCTATCCGGCCAAAGGCTGAAACATGGTTTGTGCGCTTTTGTCTTCCTTCCTTGGCGAAGATTTCGCACTTCGCATCTACTAAATCGCTGTACGCCCGGGAAGGCGGACAGCGCCACGCGCAGATCGGGCCGTTCGGCCCGTCTTGTCCACGGCTGCGACGCAACCGCCACGAATGAACGCGCCAGCCGCATCCGCGCCGCCCACGACGGCAACGCGAAACGGCGATTCGGACGCGGCCGCATTCATCAGTAACTCCCGACCATGTTGAGGAACCAGCCGCGATGGTCGTAATCGAAATTGGTGAGGTCGTCGCTGAATTCGGTGAAGTTGTAACCGACGCCGACGCGGAAGTTCTTGCCGATGTCGCGATCGATACCGAGCAGCAGGCCCTGCTTGTCGCCGCCCTTCTTCACGCCCAGCCAGCGGTACTCGGCCAGGCCGTGCCAGACCTGGGCGAACTCGTAGCGCGCCTGCGCAGCGGCGAAGGTGGTCGCCGAATCGGCCCACTGCCCCTGCAACCGGCCGTAACGCACTTCGCCCTCGCGCCGCGCGAGCTTGCCGGCGAATTCCCAATGATGGTTCGGGTGGTAGATGCCCTCGAACGACAGCACCTGGGTACGCTGATCGTAGCTGGCGATGTTCGGCCCGACCTGCTCCAGCGCCGACAGGTCGTACAGGAAGGTGTACTTGCCCAGCAGCGCCCAGCGCGTGTCGTTGTAGGGACGCCAGGAGAAACCGACGTTGCCTTCGACGAACTTGGCCCCGGCCTGGGCGTCGATGCGGTCGCGGGTCTGCGAATAATTCAGGCGGCCGGCGATGCGGAAGCTGTCGTTGAGCTTATGCAAGAAACGGTTGGAGCTGGTCCACTGCTCGCGCCGCTCCGCGCCGCTATCGCGCCGCCATTCCAGCTTGCTCGACCACTGCGTATCGACCGAGTTGCGGCCGCCGTTGACGCTGACCGCGTGGCGATTGACCTGCCCGAGTTCGGCGGCGCGGTCGAGCGTCGCCTCCTGCAAGGTGAAGCCCAGGTTCCAGCCTTCGCCCGGATAGAAATCCATGCCGTAGGTGTGGGCCAGGCCGGATTCGTTCGGCGCCTTGAGGAACTGGCTTTCGTTGAACAGGTTGACCTGATCCGACAGGCGCCAGCGCTGGCCCAGGGTCCAGCCGGAATTCAGGCGGTCGTTGAACAGCGGGTCCTGCTCGCTGGTGTTGGCCGCATAGGTGTAGCTGCCGTACAGCGTGTGATCGGGCGCGATGCGGTACTCGGCATCGACCTTGGCCGCGTCGCCGCGGTCGCCGCTGGTGACTTCGGCGCCGACGCTGGAGCGATCGCCGAACAAGTACTTGGCGCCGAGGCTGAAGGCGTCGTTGTCGGCGTACTTGCCGTGATCGTCATCGACGGTGACCTGGGCGGTGCCGAACAATTCCAGCTGGCTGCCGATGCGCTGGCGATATTCGAGCGCGGCCAGGGTGCCGGTGGCGTCGCCGCTGAGGCGATCTTCCTGCACCGTGCGCACTTCGCCGCTGAGCGTGATGTCGTCGTTCAAGCGCCATTCGCCGGTCAGCTGCGATTGGGTGAACGATTCCTTGCCGCGCTCGGCGACGCTGTGGCGGCCGAACAAACGCACTGCCGGGGTGAGTTCGCCGAAGAATTCGAAGCCGCGTTCCTCGACGGCCTGGCCGGTGTCGTAACGCGAGATCGAATAGCCCGCGTCCACCTGCCGGCGCCACGCGGCGACGGTCCACTCGTTTTCGGTCCAGCCCAGTTCCTTGAAGTTGGCCCGCGCTTCGGCCGAACGCGCTTCGCCCTCGCGCGATTTCAGGCCTGAATTGAGCTCGCGGAAACTCAGGCCGCCGTTGTCGGAGAAGAAGATCGGCGCGCTGGTGGCCTGGCTGCGGCTGCCTTCCAGCTTGAGATAGGTGCCGCGCCCGGCCTGCAAGGTGAGGTCGGCGCCCTTGAGCGTGTAGTCCTCGCCTTCGCGGTTTTCATCGACGTAGGTGCCGCCGATCGCGAGGTGATCGCCGAACCAGTGTTTGCCGCGGAAACCGGCCGAGACGTTGTCCACGTCCAGGCCGTCGGGCACGTATTCGTAATCGACCAGCAGGACTTGCAGATAGCCGTCCAGCGGCGTGTCGTGGGTCAAGGTGCGCAGGCCCTCGCGCGAGACCTGCGAGAGGGGCTTGTCGAGCAGGATGCGCCCTTGCAGCTCGTCGATTTCGTAATCGGCGCCGCGCATGAGGTCGACGCGGTTCTGGACCCGGCCGGTGGTCGGGTCGCGGACTTCGACGGTGAGCTTCTCCGAGCCCGGCAGGATGTCGCCGTGCTTGAGGTAGTACAAACGTCCGCCGGTGCCGATCAGCTCGGTATGGCCGGGCGCGGTCTGCGCCTGCGAACCGAACAGGCGCAACTGCGTGCCGGCGTCGCCGAGCGCGGTGGTGCGCCGGCTGCGCCAGTCGAGCGCGCCGCCGTACAGCGAACGGTTGTATTGCGCGTACTCGGTGCCGGTGAAGCCGGTGTTGAAGTTGCCCCACAGCGCCTGGTTCTTGTCCCAGTCCATGCGCAGGTACAGCCGGCCCATGGTGTCGACGTCGCGGTAGGTCGTCGAGTCGTCGCCATAGACCGGGTAGTACAAGTCCGGGTCCAGGCGGCGGAACACGTCCTGCGGGTCGGCTTTCCAGAAGCCGTTGAACAGTTGTCCGACTTCGCGTTCCTGGGTGTCGGCCTGGGCGGTGATCAGGTACTTGCCCTGCACTTTCCCCTTCAGATAGAAGGCCAGACGGCCGTCGATCAGGAAACCGTCGTCGAAACGGTCGTTGTCGCTCACCGGCTCGATGGAGCCGGTGGCGCGGGTCTTGGACGCGGTGACATCGGCCAGCGCCACCGCGAACATGTAACGGCCGGTGACATCGACATCGAGTTGGCGATGCAGCGGCGGGCTGCCCTGGACGCCGCCGACTTCGATATCGAAGCGGTGCTGGCCGACCGGCACCAGGTACTCGGCGACCAACTTGCGCTCGATGTCGACCGGATGCGAACGGCCGTTGATCTTTATCGAGGCGCGATCGGGGATGTTGCGTCCCTGGATGCGGATGCGCGAGCCGTAGATCGGGATGTTCTGCTGGCGCAGGTTGTCGCGGCCGAAGATGCTGTCGATCTGGTTGTTCTGCTCGGCCTCCTCCACGCTCAGCGACGCGCCCAGCTGCTTCTGGGTGGCATCGCGCAGCACCTGCGCGCCGCGCTCGGCCTCCTCCGGCCGCACCAGTTGCAGGCGGCGCGGGAAGGTTTCGTCGAAGCTGTCGCCTTCGCCATAGGCGCGGACGATGTAGATCAGCTCATCGCCGGCGCGCAGGTTGCGGTCGCCCGACATCGCGCCGTCCCACTGCACGTCGCTGACGCCGGCCAGCGGCAGGTCGATCCTGGCGACCGGCTCGACCAGATCGGCGTCGGTGGCGCGGTAGATCAGCACTTCGGCGCGCTTGATGAACGCCGCGTAGTTGTTGTACGCGTAGAAGCGCACCGGCTTGCTGATCTTCGCGCCGTCGAAAGCGACCATCGTCGGCGCCGAGACGGTCATCTCCGGACGGCCGAGGTTGGGGTCCTCGGTCGCCCAGATCGCGCCGCCGCCGGGCAGTTGCAGCGACCACTTGCCGACCACCACCGCCTTGCCCGGCAGCGGCTTGTTCTGCCACGCCGAGTTGACGTCTTCGGCCTCGACCGTCACGCGACGGTCGGGCTGCAACACCTCGGAGGACGATTTCTCGCTGGTGCCGTGGGTGATCGGCTTGCGCTCGCCGCGCGTGCGCAGTTCGAACAACACGCCCTGGTCGCTGTCGCAACCGCCGTCGTCGCAGTTCACCGTATTGCCGCCGTCGCCGGGCGCGGACTCCGTCGCCTTCGACGGAGGGGAGGTCGGTTCCGTCGGCGGCGGAGTCTGCGCGCCGGCGACGCGAACGACACCGGTCAGGATGCAGATCAAGGTGTAATCGAGCAGTTTCATCTTCATGGCAGGCCCCCTCACTTGCCCGGCTTATCGGCAGGGGCTGCCGGGTCGTTGCTGATGTCCACGCGCAAGTGCTGGCGCAGGTCCGGACTGGCGTGGGCGACGATCGCGTCGAACACGGCCTTCGCACGGCGCAGGCCGAGGTTGACGTTGTAGGCATCGGACGCACGCAGATCGGTGTGGCCGGTGATGATCACGCGGGTACCGCGCAGCTGCTCCATCGCCGCGGCAATCTTGACGATCAGCGGTTCGAACTTCGGCTTGATCGTCGCCTTGTCGGTGTCGAACAACACCGTGCCCAGCAACGGCCACTCGGCGAAGCCGACCACCATCGAGGTGGGATCGGTAACGTCGGTGCGCACGCTGACCTGCACGCTCTTGAGCAGTTGCGGATCGAGCATGCCTTCCAGGGACTTGCGCACCGCGAGCGCGCGATCCATCGCCAGCGCTTCGCTTTCGCCGTTGGCGGTGATGACGATCTCGCCGCCGCCGTACTCCTTCACCTTGGCCGCCATGTTCTCGACCGCGGGCCGGTAGGCCGGGGTGACTTCGGCGCTGTCCGGGGTGAACAGCACTTCGCCGATGCGCATTTCGACCTGTTCGGTCTGGGTGGTCTGGCCCGGCGGCATCTTGACGCCGAAGTCGAAACGCACCGGCACGCCCGGGGTCAAGCGGCGCACCAACGGGTTGTCGGTGGTGAGCTTGGCGCCCGGCGGCAGCGTGGCCGGATCGACCTTGAGGATGAAGTTGCGACCGCGTTCCCACGCCCCGCCCGACACGCCTTCCAGGTGATAGCGGCCGAACTGGTCGGTCTCGATCAACAGGCCCTCGACCGAAGCCACACGCACGCCGGGGATACCGTGTTCGTCGATGCCGTGATTGCTCACGACATAGTCCACGCGGTAGCCGCCCTGGGTCTGAGCGATGCGACGCTCGACCTTCGGATCGGCGCCGGTCAGACCCTTGGCGGCGTCGCCGCCGCGCTCGACGCGGGTGTTGCCGGCGGCGTCCATGCGCAGCGTGACGCCCTGAGCCGTGGTCAGCACGAAGTCGTCGCTGAACTTGGCCTCGCGCAGCAACTGGCTGATCACCACGCTGTGCTTGGCGACCGGGTCGGCCTCGGACTGACGGCCGGCGATCTTGCCCAGGGCGATGCCGTGCAGCATCGGCGAGCTGGCATCGGGCTCGGGCTTGGCGCCGTCGCCGCGATCGACCGTGGTCGAGTTGGCGACATACGCGTCCGCCGCGAAACCGCCCTGCACGCGGACCTGGGTCAGGTCGGCCGGATCCTGCCAGCCGTCCTCATCGCGGTCGTCGAACACGGTGCCGACCAGCAGAGACTCGTCGAGCAGCGGATCGGCGACCAGCCGCACTTCGGCCGTGGCTTCGTTGGAACGCTTGCCGCCGTCCTCGGCGTAGGCGTGATTGACGTGAGTGCCCGGACGCACGCCGGCGCCGACGCGCAGCAGATACACCACGCTCGCGCTGTCGCCGGCCTTGATGTCGATCTGATCGACCTTGATCGGATAGCTGCCCACCTGGCGGCCGGCACCGTCGCGATCGGCGACCTGCAGGCTGCCTTCGACCAGGGTGAAACCGGCCGGCGGCGTATCGGTCAGGGTCGCGTCGATGGCGTCGGTGATGCCGATGTTCTTGATCGTCACCGTGTAGCGGACCAGGTCGCCGATCCTCGCATCGCGGGGATTGACCTGCTTGCTCACGAACAAGTCGGCGGTTTCCTCCGGTTCGACCGGCATCAACGCCTGGCCCTGGGCCGTCGCGGTGCCGCCGGTCGAGCCGCTGCCGTAGCGCGCGGTGACCGTGACGACGTTGTCCAGGGTGCCGCCGGCATTGGCCTCATCGCGGGTGATGGTGTGCGTGTACGGATTGCAGTCCGTGCTCGTACCCGGAGCCAGCGTGGTCGTGCCGCAGTTCAGCGTGGTCGCCGGGTAGGTCTCCAGCACGTCGCTGGTGCCGATGTCGTTCAAGGTGAGGTTGCCGGTGTTGGTGATGCGCACGGTGTAGGTGATCACGTCGCCGACGTTGCCCACGCCCTTGGTGCCCTGGTCCACGGTCAACGTCGCGACCTTGACGATGGCCACGGCGGGATGCGCCTCGATCGGCGTGTTGACGCTCGGGTTGCACTTCGGATCGGGCGAACCCGGCGGGCACACGCCCGGTGTATCGGTCTTCACCGTAGCCACGTTGAGCACGCCGCCGGCATCCGCGTCGGCTTGCTGGACCTTGTAGGTGCCGGTCAGCACGCAGGTCGCCTTCGGCGTCAGCGTCGCGCAGGTGATCGTGTTCGGCGTCAGCTTGACGTCGCTCACCACCACGTTGGCCAGATCGATGTCGCCGGTGTTGGTCACCGTCACCGTGTAGGTCAGCGTGTCGCCCACGCTCACCTTGCCGTTGCCGTCTTCGTCGGCGTTGGCGGTCACCGACTTGGCCGAAGTAAAGGCCGGGGTCTGGGGCACCGGAACGGTGACGGTCGGGTTGCACTTCGGATCGGGAGAGCCCGGCGGACACACGTTCGGCGTGTCGGTCTGCACCTTGGCCGTATTGACCACCTTGCCGGCGTTGCCGTCGACCTGCTGGACCTTGTAGGTACCGATCAGCACGCAGGTCGCCTTCGGCGTCAGCGTCGCGCAGGTGATCGTGTTCGGCGTCAGTTTGACGTCGCTCACCACCACGTTGGCCAGATCGATGTTGCCGGTGTTGGTGACCGTCACCGTATAGGTCAGCGTATCGCCCACGCTCACCTTGCCGTCGCCGTCTTCGTCGGCATTGCCGGTCACCGACTTGACCGAGGTCAGGTCGGGGGTCTGAGGCACCGGAACGGTGACAGTCGGGTTGCACTTCGGATCGGGCGAACCCGGCGGACACACCGGCGGCAGGCCCACCGGCGGCTTGGCCGTCACCGTTGCCCGGTTGACGATCGATCCGGCGTTCACGTCGCTCTGCTGGACCTTATAGGTACCCGCCAGATCGCAGGTTTCGCGCGGAGCCAGCGTCGGGCAGGTGACAGTGTTCGGCGTGATCTTGTCGTCGCGCACGACCACGTCGCTCAGCGTCGCCGAACCGGTGTTGGTCACTCGGATCGTGTAGTGCAGCGTGTCGTTCACGGTGATCGAACCGCTGCCGTCCTCGTCGTCGTTGGTGGTCTGCGTCTTCACGGACGTCAGCGTCGCCGCCTGGTCGTCGTTGACGATGGTGCAGGTTGCGTTCTGCCCGCCGGTCAGGACCAGGCTGTCGCCGGCCAAAGTCCCGGCGGTGCAGCTCCACGCGCCGGCGGTGTAGCCGGCCACATTGGTTTCGCTCAGGGTGTAGGTGCCCGCACCGACCGMCGCGSCGGTCACCGKCGTGCTGCCGCTGACGCCGGTGATCGTGGTCGGGCCGGTCGCCGTCAACGGGAAATCRTTGATCGTYGCSGTRCCGCCGTTGTCGTTGGTCACCGTCTTGACCAGGGTCAGCGTCGCCGCTTGGTCGTCGTTGACGATGGTGCACGTCGCGTTCTGCCCGCCGGTCAGCACCAGGCTGTCGCCGGTCAAGGCGCCCGCGGTGCAATTCCACGCGCCGGCCGTGTAACCGTTCACGTTCGGTTCGCTCAGCACGTAAGTGCCGGCCGCGACGGCGGCGTTGGTCACCGGCGTGGTACCGCTGACGCCGGTGATCGTGGTCGGACCCGTCGCGGTCAACGGGAACTCGTTGATCGTCGCGGTGCCACCGTTGTCGTTAGTCACTGTCTTCGACAGGGTCAGTGTCGCGGCCTGGTCGTCGTTGACGATGGTGCAGGTCGCGTTCTGGCCGCCGGCCAGGACCAGGCTGTCGCCGGTCAGGGTGCCGCCGGTGCAGCTCCACGCGCCGGCCGTGTAACCGGTCACGTTCGGTTCGCTCAGCACGTAGGTGCCGGCCGCGACGGCGGCGTTGGTCACCGGCGTGGTGCCGCTGACGCCCGTGATCGTGGTCGGACCCGTCGCGGTCAACGGGAACTCGTTGATCGTCGCCGTACCGCCGTTGTCGTTCGTTACCGTCTTCGACAGGGTCAGCGTCGCGGCCTGGTCGTCGTTGACGATCGTGCAGGTCGCGTTCTGGCCGCTGGTCAGGACCAAGCTGTCGCCGGTCAAGGCGCCCGCGGTGCAGGTCCACGCGCCGGCGGTGTAGCCGGCCACGTTGGTTTCGCTCAGGGTGTAGGTGCCCGCACCGACGGCGGCATTTGTCACCGTCGCAGTGCCGCTGACGCCGGTGATCGTGGTCGGACCCGTCGCCGTCAACGGGAAATCGTTGATCGTTGCCGTACCGCCGTTGTCGTTGGTCACCGTCTTGACCAGGGTCAGCGTCGCCGCTTGGTCGTCGTTGACGATGGTGCAGGTCGCGTTCTGCCCGCCGGTCAGGACCAGGCTGTCGCCGGTCAAGGCACCCGCGGTGCAGGTCCACGCGCCGGCGGTGTAACCGGCCAGGTTGGTTTCGCTCAGGGTGTAGGTGCCGGCACCGACCGCAGCGTTCGTCACCGTCGCGGTGCCGCTAACACCGGTGATCGTCGTCGGACCCGTCGCCGTCAACGGGAAGTCGTTGATCGTCGCGGTGCCGCCGTTGTCGTTGGTCACCGTCTTGACCAGGGTCAGCGTCGCCGCTTGGTCGTCATTGACGATGGTGCAGGTCGCGTTCTGACCACCGGCCAGCACCAAGCTGTCGCCGGTCAGCGTGCCGCCAGTACAGGTCCAGGTGCCGGCCGTGTAGCCGGCCACATTGGTTTCGCTCAGCGTATAGGTGCCCGCACCGACTGCCGCGTTCGTCACCGTCGTGGTGCCGCTGACGCCGGTGATCGTGGTCGGGCCGGTCGCCGTCAACGGGAAGTCGTTGATCGTTGCCGTGCCGCCGTTGTCGTTGGCCACCGTCTTGACCAGGGTCAGCGTCGCCGCCTGGTCGTCGTTGACGATGGTGCAGGTCGCGTTCTGCCCGCCGGTCAGGACCAGGCTGTCGCCGGTCAAGTCGCCCGCGGTGCAGGTCCACGCGCCGGCCGTGTAGCCGGCCACATTGATTTCACTCAGCACATAGGTGCCGGCACCGACCGCAGCGTTCGTCACCGGCGTGCTGCCGCTGACACCGGTGATCGTCGTCGGACCGGTCGCCGTCAACGGGAACTCGTTGATCGTCGCGGTGCCGCCGTTGTCGTTGGTCACTGTCTTGACCAGGGTCAGCGTCGCCGCCTGGTCGTCGTTGGCGATGGTGCAGGTCGCGTTCTGCCCGCCGGTCAGGACCAGGCTGTCGCCGGTCAAGGCACCCGCGGTGCAGGTCCACGCGCCGGCGGTGTAGCCGGCCACGTTGGTTTCGCTCAGGGTGTAGGTGCCCGCACCGACCGCCGCGGCGGTCACCGGCGTGCTGCCGCTGACGCCGGTGATCGTCGTCGGACCCGTTGCCGTCAACGGGAARTCGTTGATCGTCGCGGTGCCGCCGTTGTCGTTGGTCACCGTCTTGACCAGGGTCAGCGTCGCCGCCTGGTCGTCGTTGACGATGGTGCAGGTCGC